>JAPLDB010000165.1 GCA_026391975.1 Bacteroidota bacterium
CCGACAACATTTAATGTTCCCAGTACAATTGCAATAAAACCGAGAGACAAGAGCATGAAATTATCTGCTTGTGTATTCAGCATTACAATGATAGAACCTATGATTACAACACCATGAATTGCATTGGCGCCAGACATGAGTGGAGTGTGGAGGACAGAAGGCACCCTTCCGATGACTTCAATGCCTACAAATACCGACAAGATGATGATGTAAATCATCTCGATGTGTTGGTGTATAAATGAGAGAATGTTTTCCATTACGATACAGGGTAAAAACTTTTAATCAGATTTCTTGAAGTCTGAAACAAGTCGTTCAACATAAAAAAATTTTCCGTCAATGATGAAAAGCTTGAGGCGCTCTTTATTGCATTATTATTAAACTCTGCAACCCACTCCATTGTTGCTTCAGTATGTGAGGATATTCCGGCCAGGCGATCCTGATATAAATATACGTCATCTGTATCAGCGTTCATCAGCACAAAACTCCTTTTTAGCAATTCCATCCTGTCGAGCAATTGGTTGACAAATAAAGGTTCATTGAGATAACTCGCATCATTATGGAGGATAGTGTGGATATTCCCCATGTACTCATTGATTTTTTTTTCGAGAGGTGAATGCATATAGGAGTTTATGCGGTTACTGTTTTAACAACGGATGGATGAACGGCCTGACCTTTATGCACGATGAGTGAACCTTTTGTAATTTCCTCTTCCATTTCCCACTTGAATCCATCCTTGGTTGCAAGATGTGTAAGAAAGGTAATGATGTTTTTTGCGTAGAGTTCGCTTGCGTTCAGTGGCAACAAACTCGGGATGTTCGATTCGCCAATGATGATAACTCCATTTTTCTCTACTGTTTTATTCATTTCGCTAAGCGGACAATTGCCTCCCTGTTCAACGGCCATGTCAACGATCACCGAACCACGCTTCATCTTCTTTACCATGTCTTCTGTAATCAGCACGGGTGCTTTCTTACCGGGGATGAGTGCAGTGGTGATAACGAGGTCTGCTTCGGAAACGTGTTTGGTAATCACTTCCTGCTGCTTCTTCAAAAATTCTTCTGACACTCCTTTTACATAACCCCCTTCTAATTTAATAGAGGAGTCACCTTCAACAGTGATGAATTTACCTCCGAGGGATTCGACTTGTTCTTTTGTTTCAGGACGAATATCACTCACTTCAACGATCGCTCCGAGCCTTTTTGCTGTTGCAATAGCCTGAAGTCCGGCAACGCCTGCGCCCATGATGAGGACCTTGGAAGGTTTGATGGTTCCTGCTGCTGTCATCAGCAACGGGAATATTTTTCCAAGTGCAGCAGCGCCAATGATGACAGCTTTATATCCGGCAAGGTTGGCCTGCGAACTCAATACATCCATTTTTTGAGCCCTGGAAATTCGTGGAATGGCATCCATGGAAAACGCACTGATACCTTGTTTCACGCAAGCTTCAACTACCTGTGGACTTGTAGCAGCAAACAGGAAAGAGATTAAAACAGCGTCTGGTTTCATCCAGCTGATTTCTTCCGGAGAAGGCGCATTTACTTTCAGCAAAATATCAGCAGCAGCGTAGAGTGATTTGTTATCAGCAATGATCTGAGCTCCGGCATCCGTATAGCTGGCATCATCAAAATAAGAACTGAGGCCTGCGTTTGATTGAATCAGAACTTCAAACCCGGCTTTGATGAGCACTTTTACACTTTCAGGAACAAGCGCAACACGCCTTTCACGTTCTTTGGTTTCTTTCGGAACTCCGATTTTCATTTCGTGTTTTTACAGCAAAAATTTTTTTTGACGCGCAAAGAAAGGAATTCCAAATGAACCCGCAAATGTGTATGGTCACATGGAAGAAAGAGAAATGAACAAGATTCAGTGGGGAAAAACAAATGGCCGTCACTGGGTCATTGGAAACAGCCTAACAGCCGTCAATAGGTCATTAAGTAGCAGCCAATTAGCAATCACCTAATCACCTCAACACTTAATCACTTCTTCGCTTCGTCACCTCAACCCTTCCTCCCGTCTTTCCACATCTTTTCGTTCATAAACAACCTAAACGAGGCTGATTAAATGGCTCGAAGCATTATCTTTGCCTCCCTATGATAAAGCTGACCCAGACAAGTCTCGATAAACTCACAGAACTCTTCACGCTCGCCGGCTACACAATCAGGCATGAAAAAGGGAACTTCAAATCAGGAAGTTGCATGATTGAAGCCGGAAAGCTCATTGTACTGAATAAATTTTCGCCGGTTGAAACACGTGTAACATTTTTAATTGACGCGCTGAAAAAAGTCGAAGTTGATGCAACGCTTCTTGATGATAAAAGAAAATCATTTTTGAAGGAAGTTTTGGATTTTCGCCCTGAAGTCAATTCAGAGGAAGTTGCAGTAACGGCGACAGATTTCACCAATTCGCCCGAGGAAATGAATTAGTGCAGTCTCTTTTAGGAAAACAATGAGTGTTAATTCTTGTAATTGGCGGCGAAAATGAAAATCACTTTTCTCGGCACAGGCACCTCTCAGGGAGTACCCATGATTGGCTGTGAATGTGAGGTCTGTAAAAGTGATAATCCCAAAGACAAACGACTCCGCACTTCAATCCTCATTGAGCATGATGGAAGAAATGTTGTGATTGACACCGGTCCTGATTTTCGACAGCAAATGCTCACGGAGAATGTGAGCACTCTTGAAGCAGTAGTTTTTACACACGAGCACAAAGATCACATTGCCGGCATGGATGACATACGGGCTTACAATTACCTCCAGCAGAAGGACATGGACATTTATGCTACGCCTCGCGTGCAGGAAGCATTGAAGCGAGATTTTTTTTATGCTTTTAATAATTCAACTTATCCGGGTGTTCCAAAGGCAGTACTTCATACGATTGAGCATGGAGTGCCATTTGACCTGATTGGGTTGCGGTTTATTCCTTTTGAAGTAATGCATATGAAACTGTCTGTCACAGCATTTCGAATTGGAGACTTCTGTTACATAACAGATGCGAATTTTATTTCCGAAGAAGAGAAAAAAATAATCAGGGGATCAAAGATCATTGTGATCAATGCGCTTCGAAGAGAAAAACACGTTTCTCATTTTACCCTTGATGAAGCAGTTGATTTCATGAAAGAACTTGCTCCTGAAAAGGGGTACTTTGTACATATGAGTCACCAGATTGGTAAGCATGACGAGGTGAATGCTGAATTGCCTGCTTTTATAAAACTTGCATACGACGGGCTGACTTTGAATACTGAATAATATTTTATTAATTGTGTGTTTTATCGGATTTCATTTCAAGTACGATTGACGCTAAAATAGCCCTGACCGAAGGGAAAAACCCACCCTGAAGTAAAGCAACAGCGCTAACTTCAGGGTGGTTTTGGAATGAGGGCAGGACTACTCGCACCATGCGTTCTGCGTTTTCGCTCCATAACATCAGCAGTGGAAAAAAAGGTTTAAAATTCTATCTTCGCGCCTCGTTTCCGGGGAATCTCAGGAGGATTGCCGGAGAACTGATAACAACTAACGAAAAACGAATTTTGATATGTTCGATAATTTAAGTGAAAAACTCGACCGCGCCTTTAAACTGATCAAGGGGCAAGGCAAGATCACGGAAATCAATGTGGCTGAATCGCTGAAGGAAGTGAGGAAAGCTTTGCTGGATGCTGACGTAAATTTCAAGGTTGCCAAGCAGTTTACCGATACAGTTAAGGAAAAGGCACTCGGGCAGCAGGTTTTAACGGCCGTAAGCCCCGGTCAACTGATGATCAAAATTGCGCATGATGAACTTGCGCAACTGATGGGAGGGGAGAAAGTTGATATTAACATTAGCAGCAATCCCAGCATCATCCTGATGAGCGGTTTGCAGGGCTCAGGTAAAACAACACTCTCAGGAAAGCTTGCGAATTTTCTAAAGTCTAAGAAACAGAAGTTGCCATTGCTTGTGGCTTGCGACGTTTACCGTCCGGCTGCGATTGACCAGTTGAAAATACTCGGCGAACAGATTGGAGTTCCGGTTTATGCTGAACCTGAAAACAAAAACCCGGTTGAAATTGCAAAAAACGGAATTGCATTTGCAAAGGCGAACAACTGTAACCTGATCATCATCGATACCGCCGGCCGTCTGGCCATTGACGAAGAGATGATGAAGGAGATCGCTGCGATCAAAGATGCAGTGAAACCGAATGAAATTTTGTTTGTGGTTGATTCAATGACAGGACAGGATGCGGTGAATACGGCTAAGGCATTCAACGACATTTTGAATTTTGACGGAGTTGTTCTTACCAAGCTTGATGGTGATACCCGCGGTGGTGCTGCACTCTCCATTAAGAGCGTGGTGAACAAGCCGATCAAGTTTGTGGGAACAGGTGAGAAACTGGATGCCATAGATATCTTTTATCCGGAACGGATGGCCGACCGCATTCTCGGAATGGGTGACATCGTTACACTTGTGGAACGCGCACAAGAACAATATGATGAGGAAGAAGCAAAGCGCATTCAGAAGAGAATCGCGAAAGACCAGTTTAACTTCAACGATTTTCTTGGTCAGCTGCAGCAGATCAAGAAGATGGGAAATATGAAGGACCTCATGGGCATGATTCCCGGAGTTGGAAAAGCGATCAAGGACATTGACATTAGCAACGATGCGTTTAAAAATATTGAAGCCATCATTCACAGTATGACGCAAAAGGAGCGGGAAAGCCCAGCACTGATCAACGGAAGCAGAAGGCAGCGGATTGCTTCCGGCAGCGGCACCAATATTCAGGAGGTGAATAAGCTGATGAAGCAGTTTGATGAGATGCGCAAGATGATGAAGATGATGGGTAATAAGGATCAAATGAAAAACATGATGCGCAGTATGCCCGGATTGAGGAAGTAGAATCCCTACCCGGCCTCCCAGAAGTGGAGGAGAAGGAAACGGCCGATACAAATTATCCTTTTAACTGAAATAAGTGATAATGGAATTTAAAACCTGAATGCAAAAAATGAAATTGAATTTTTACTACGGAATGTTTTTGTTCCTCTCCTTCCGGGAGGTTAGGAGGGGCATATGACTATTCTTCTTGACGGTAAAAAACTTTCTGCTGAAATAAAACTGGAAATCGCTGCTGAAGTGAAACAGCTGATTGCTGCCGGAAAAAAAGTGCCGCACCTCGCTGCAGTGTTAGTGGGTAATAACGGCGCGAGCGAAACGTACGTTGCAAGCAAAGCAAAAAACTGTGAAGAGGTTGGATTTATGTCGTCACTCATCAGGCTGGATGAGGGAATTTCAGAAACGGCGCTGCTTGGGAAAATAGATGAGCTGAATAGCAATGCTGACATTGATGGCTTCATTGTGCAGCTGCCGTTGCCAAAACATATTGTAGTTCAGAAGATCATGGAAGCCATTGATCCCAAAAAAGATGTTGATGGTTTTCACCCGGTGAATGCAGGCAGGTTGTTGCAAAATCTTCCTTGTTATATTCCTGCCACTCCTTATGGTATCATGATCATGCTGGAACGGTACAAAATTGAAACGGCGGGAAAGCACTGCGTCATCATTGGAAGAAGTAACATTGTCGGGATGCCGATGAGTGTATTAATGTCGCGGAACGGATATCCCGGAAATTGTACGGTCACGCTTTGTCACAGCAAAACAAACAACCTCGCAGAGGTAGTTCGTTCAGCTGACATTGTGATCGCTGCTCTTGGTTCTCCGAAATTTGTAACAGTGGATATGGTCAAAGATGGCGCTGTGGTCATTGATGTTGGAATTACACGCATTGAGTCAAAAGATACAAAGAGCGGTTTTAAGATCTGCGGTGATGTTGACTTTGAAAATGTTGCGCCTAAGTGCAGTTATATTTCTCCGGTACCGGGTGGAGTGGGTTTGATGACGATTGTGGGTTTGTTGAAGAATACGCTGAACGCAGCTTCACGTTAGATTTTCTAATCCGTCTGTTAGAATTTTAATTTCGAATATTTAGTATCGAATTTCGAAATAATATCTAAATCCAAATATTCAATATTGGGATTTCGAATTTTTTTTGAAATTCGGATTTATGGATTAGATATTGTTTATTCTTGTGCAGTTTTTTATATCCAGGATTTAGCTTCGTAATAAATGAACCATCTTCCATTAATGGAGCACTACTTCACCATCCAGGGTGAAGGATTCAACACCGGGCAGGCCTGTTATTTCCTTCGCCTTGGCGGATGCGATGTGGGTTGTGTCTGGTGTGATGTAAAAGAAAGCTGGGATGCATCAAAACATCCTTCAGTTTCGGTTGAGGCAATGTTGAAACTGGTTAAAGATGCCGAAGCAAAAAGGGTCGTAATTACCGGAGGAGAACCATTGATGTATGATCTTAATGAACTTACAAATGCTTTTCACAAGGAATCAATAAAAGTTTTTCTTGAAACATCAGGAGCTTATCCTCTTACCGGAACGTGGGACTGGATCTGCGTTTCTCCGAAAAAATTTAAAGCTCCGCTGGATAATGTTCTTGCAAAGGCTGATGAATTGAAAGTGATCGTCTTTAACAAAAGTGATTTTGAATGGGCAGAAGATCATAAAGCGAAAGTTTCATCAACATGTAAGCTATTTCTTCAGCCTGAGTTCAGTGTATTTGACAAAATGATGCCGGAGATCATTGCTTATGCAAAACATCACTATGAGTGGAGTATTTCTCTCCAAACGCATAAGGTGATGCAAATACCATAGCTTAACCGGCACGCAATACTGAATTCAAATTAATGAATAAAAAAGAAAATGCATCAGGACTTCTTAAGGTGCTTGGCGTTGGATTTGGGATAGCTGTTTTAGTTGGCAATGCCATAGGTATTGGAATCTTGAGAATGCCGGGTACCATTGCTTCTTATCTAAGCAATGAGTGGCTGATAACCATGCTTTGGATCCTTGGTGGTTTTCTTTCGCTTGTCGGTGCAGTCCTTTATGCAGAAGCAAGCACTGCATTTCCTTTTGCAGGCGGACCTTTCGCCATATCAGAAAAAGTTTTTGGAAAACAGGCAGGATTTACAGTCGGGTTTTGTGACTGGGTGCTGAATACGGCTGCGAATGCAGGTCTGGCAATTGCAAGTGCGGAATATATACATGGTATGATGGGTTTACAAGTGCCTGTTTCAATGACAGCCATTCTTATTGTTCTCGTGTTTTCAGCTATCCAGTGGTTTGGTTTAAAAAGCAGCAGTGCCATTCAGTCATCATTGAGTTTGTTGAAAGCAGCCGGATTATTGGTTCTCGTTACTGCTTTTTTTATACATGGAAAAGTATCAGGCGATTCAACCGTCATTGAATCAACAGCTCAGGCTTCACCTGTAGTTTTATTTGGCGCAATAATTCTTTCTTTCCGCGCCATTACCCTTTCTTTTGCAGGATGGAATGCCCCGGTATATTTCTCTGAAGAAAATACTGATACGCGAAGGGATTTACCGAGATCATTAATCTATGGAGTGCTGAGCATCACGTTAATATATGTGCTTGTAAATGTTGCCATGTTCTGCCTCATGCCTGTTGCTTCAATTGCCAATTCACAACTTGCAGTAGCTGACGGTGCAAATATTGTTTTCGGAGCCGGTGGAAAGATGGTGGTTACTATTATCAGCATCATCATCGTGATGAGTTCTCTTTATGCCGGAATATTGTATGCACCGCGGATCATCTTTGGTATATCAAGATCAGGTTTGTTTTTTTCTTTCGCCTCAAAAATTAACCGGTTTCATATTCCCGGAATTGCATTGGTTTTTACAACAATTCTTACAGTGCTTTTTGCAGCCAGCGGCACTTTTGAATTTGTGATGTCAGTGTATACGTTTTTATACGTCTTCATTGATATCAGCGTGTATGCAGCAGCGCTATATGCGCGATGGAAAGATAAAAACTTACCTTCTTTTAAGGCCAAAGGTTTTCCAATTACACATTTGTTTATGATATTGGTTAATACTGTGAGCAGCAGGTATGCATTGCTTGTAATACTCCTTACGGTCCCTCTTTTTTTTCTTTTCAGGATGGTAAATAAAAGTGCTACGCATTCATAAACTTTGAGATCAACGAATGAAACTGATGAACTCCTTTTTCACGGGTTGGTGAAAATCTTCCTGATTCATAAAACCTTGAACTGATTCCTCGCTGAACATTCTCAACTACAAATTCATCTTCCCGCTCCACTTTGTCTAGCATAGCTCCGGCACCCTTGTCGAATTTTGATTCGTCATAAATATAGGTGATGAATGAAACCTTGCATTGCTTTTCGCTCATGGGCTTTACAATATTTATACTGACTCCCCACGGATAAAAGTTAAACATCATATTCGGGAATAACCAGAAATAATAGGCCGCAATGTTTTTTCCGAAGTCAACGTGATCCTTGGGTAGTTCAAAACATTCATGTGACTCGTCGCTTACTCCCACCTGAAGATTGCAGTAGTCATATATTTCTGTCGAATAATTTTTATAATCCAGGATCTTATTTAGATCAGGGTGTACAAAAGGAATATGGAAACCTTCGAGGTAATTATCGCAGTATATTGCCCAGTGTGCATTGACAAGGTATTCCCGGGAGAATTCGGAGGCATACCTGAATTGAGAGACAGGAAGAAACCCAATCCGTTCATCCATTTTATCAAGAATACTTTTTATTTCGAAAGCCGGTTTTAGGGAAATAAATGGAAATTGGTTCCATTGGTGAGCGCTCACTTTATGCAGGTCATCGCAGGGCAACGGAAAATTCTTGGTTTCACCGAATTCCGGCATGGATTCAAATTTCCCGTCAAGGCTGAATTTTCTGCCATGATAGTTACAAATGAGCTTCTTGTTTTTTCCGGGATGATCAACAAGGATGTTTCCCCGATGCGTGCACACATTGCTTAAGCAGGAAAGTTTATTGGAATTATTTCTGACAAGTAATAAAGGTTCATTCATAAAGCCCGGCAAGAGGTTGAATGGAAAAACTTCTTCAGGATACTGCGCATTTTCACCACTCTCAATCAACTGCCAGGAAGAAGCGAATATTTTTTCTTTCATTTGGTCAAAACATTCTTTGCTTTGATAAAATGAAGAGGGCAGGGTGGATGCAAGCGTAATGTCAATATTGATATCGGGTATTTTCATAGGCGGTGCCAAGATAATAAGAGAATTGCTACTTACATTTGCAATCTACTTTTTTTAAATCTCACATCTCACATCTCACATCTCACATCTCACTACTCATACCTCTCTTCTCACATCTCATTTCATGGATTTCATCTCACAAAACATAGTTGCATACGCAGAGGCCCATAGCTCTCCCGAGTCGCCTATTTTAAAAGAACTCAACCGCGAGACCAATGCAAAGATTCTGATGCCGCGAATGCTAAGCGGACATTTGCAGGGGAGAATACTAAGTATGTTCAGTTCTATGCTGAAGCCCAAACGTATTCTCGAGATTGGAACATACACTGGCTATTCAGCGATTTGCCTGAGTGAAGGACTTGTTGAGGGTGGCTTGCTTCATACCATCGATATCAACGAAGAACTGATGCCTATGGTAAAGAAGTATTTTGCAAAGGCAGGTTGTGATGGAAAGATCAGGATGCATACCGGTGATGCATTGAAAATTATTCCAACTTTTGAAGAGATATTTGATCTTGTCTTTATTGATGCAGATAAAAAAAATTATTCCGCTTACTTTGATCTGGTTGTTTCAAAAGTAAGGAAAGGAGGAATTGTCATTGCAGATAATGTGTTGTGGAGCGGAAAAGTACTGGATGAAGCCGGCAAAATGGATGTAGATACAAAAGCGATTGCTGATTTTAATAGTAAGATAATTGCTGATGAAAGAATCGAAAAGGTTCTTTTTCCTGTCAGGGATGGACTGCTGGTGATGCGGGTTCTTTGATGCCGTCCGTTACCAATTAGTTAAAACTTTATATACATTCGTGGCCTATGGAGCAATCACTAACCGGAAAGATGAAAATTGACGCTTGCTTTTCTCCCCATCTGTATCCGATTTATCGGGATGATGCGAGCATTGTTGTGATCATTGATGTTCTGAGGGCCACGTCGGCGATTTGTACTGCTTTCCACCATGGTGCAGAGAAGATCATTCCCGTTGCAACTGTTGAAGAGGCGATGGAATATAAAAAGAAGGGATACCTTACAGGGGCTGAACGTGATGCTGTTCCATTAAATGGATTTGATTTTGGGAATTCTCCTTTCAGCTACATGGGGGAAAATGTAAAAGGCAAAACCATTGCAATCACCACGACCAACGGAACTCAGGCAATTCATGCCGCCAAAGACGCATACAAGATTGTGATAGGCTCCTTTTTAAATTTAACTGCGCTTACACAATGGCTGATAAATGAAAAGCGGGACATCCTGTTGCTCTGCAGCGGATGGAAAAATAAATTTAACCTGGAAGATGCTCTTTTTGCAGGTGCAGTAACAGAAGAAATTCTTTCGGCAACTAGCAACTATAAACTTGGAGATGCATGTCTGGCGCTGAAATATCTGTATGCAATGGCCAAGGATAACCCTTATAAGTTCCTGAATTATTCCTCTCACAAGGAGCGCCTTGCACGGCTTAACCTGAAAAAAGACATCAAGTATTGTCTCACTCCTGACCAAACCAATGTGATCCCGGTATTAAAAGACGGTGCATTGGTAAACCTGGCACCGGTTGTGGCATAATTAAGGCAACGGGCCTTTCCAGTTCAATTTTTTCCTATCTTGCATCTTGCATTAATCGAATGAAAAAGAAATTTCTCAGCTACGGAATTGGTTTATTTATTTTATTCTCTGCACTTTTTGCTTATGGCTGGGGTTTCTGGGGGCATAAGCGTATCAACAAGCAGGCATGTTTTACATTGCCACCTGAAATGTTCGGCTTTTACAAAAGGCACATTGATTACATCACCGAACATGCTGTAGATCCCGATAAGCGAAGATATTCTGATCCTGAAGAAGCGCCACGACATTACATTGACCTCGACCATTATAATTTTGGCGAGCATGCCGTTGATTCCATTCCGCATTTCTGGAAAGATGCTGTTGCGAAAATGACTGAAGATACGCTGAAGGCTTATGGCATCGTTCCATGGCATATCAACGTAATGCAATACAGGCTCACAGATGCATTCAAAGAAAAGGACGTAGACCGCATCCTATACCTTTCTGCTTCGCTCGGGCATTACATTGCCGACGCACACGTTCCTTTACACTGTAGTGAAAACTACAATGGCCAGATGACCAATCAGGTCGGTATTCATGGGTTCTGGGAATCGAGACTACCTGAATTGTTTGGAGAAGACTATGACTATTTTGTTGGTCGCGTACATTATATCGACAAGCCGCAGGAAGAGGCATGGAAAATTGTGGCAGGAAGTTTTGCTGCCCTGGATTCTGTATTGAATTTTGAAAGAGACCTCAATAAAAAATATGCTCCGGATCAGAAGTATGCCTTTGAGCAGCGCGGCGCAACAACTGCAAAAGTCTACAGCCAGGACTACAGTGCCTCTTATAATAAAATGCTTGATGGCATGGTAGAACGAAGGATGCGCGCAGCCATTATTGAAGTAGGTTCTTTTTGGTATACATGCTGGGTGAATGCCGGCAGTCCTGACCTGAGCAATATTGAGAACATAGAAATGACTGAAGCGATGAAACAAAAGATGAAGGATGATGAAGAATTGTGGAAGAATGGTACGCTTCGCCCCAAGGGTCATACGGCCGATGACAATTGATTTTTCCCATGAAGATTCTTTCCGCATCACAAATCCATTCGGCAGATGCTTATACCATTCAACATGAACCGGTTTCTTCAATAAACCTAATGGAACGTGCTGCTGCTGCCTGCATAGAGTGGATTTCACAAAACTTAAATCAGAATTATTCTTTCAAAATTTTCTGTGGCCCCGGGAATAACGGCGGCGACGGACTTGCCATTGCAAGGATGCTTTTGAAGGCAGGATTTGAAACAAAGGTTTTTATTGTCCGTGAGTCAGATAAATATTCTCCTGATTTTCTTGAGAATGAAAAGCGTTTAAAAAATTCCTTTCCATTAATAATACATGAACTGAAATCAGAAAGCGATTTACCCGTAATTGATGCAAGTGATTATGTAATTGATGCCCTGTTTGGTACGGGTTTATCTAAGCCTCTGACCGGGATTTTTTCAAAGCTGATTGAAATTATCAATTCATCAGATGCAGAAATCATTTCCATTGACTTGCCCAGCGGACTTTATGCAGATCAGCATTCCGATGGCGTTGCAATCATTCATGCAAATCATACCTTGTGTTTCCAGCTTCCCAAGCTTGCATTTATGTTTGCTGAAAATGAGAAATATGTGGGACAATTTCATTTGCTTGAAATAGGGTTGGACCGAGAGTTTATTGCAGAAATTCCTGCGGTAAATAATTACCTCAGCAAATATTTTCTTCAAGCATTTCTAAAACCCCGGAAAAAGTTTTCTCACAAGGGAATTTACGGCCATGCATTGCTTGTTGCGGGAAGCAAAGGTAAAATGGGTGCTTCAGTACTTGCTGCCAGGGCATGTTTAAGAACAGGAGTCGGGTTGCTTACAATGCATGTTCCCGAAGAAGGAATTGATATTATGCAGATTTCCTGTCCGGAAGCAATGGTTGCAATTGGTGAAATTGATTTTAATAAATATGCTGCCTTGGGAATTGGTCCGGGTTTGGGAACGGACGAAGTTGCGGTAAGCATCCTGACTGAATTGTTGAGATCAGCAAAAAATCCTTTGGTGCTTGATGCCGATGCATTGAATATTATTTCGGTAGAAAAGGAATTGGTGAATCAGATCCCGGTGAATACGATCCTCACCCCGCATCCTAAAGAATTTGAGCGGATAGCAGGAAAATCCAAAAATGATTTTGATCGGCATGAACTGCAAGTATCATTTTCAAAAAATCACAAATTATTTATTGTGCTTAAAGGAGCGCATAGCTGCATCACAACTCCTGACGGAATTTCATATTTCAACAGCACCGGAAATCCCGGTATGGCAAAGGGTGGGAGCGGAGACGTGTTGACAGGAATGATCACTTCCCTTCTTGCCCAAGGTTATTCTTCACTTGAATCTGCATTGCTTGGCGTTTACATGCACGGCTTGGCTGGTGACATAGCTGCTGAAAAGAAAGGGATCGATGGAATGATTGCAAGGGATGTGGTGAATGGGATACCAGTGGCCTGGAGGGAAATGAGAAAGGAAGGGTTATAAACGTTGGAGATTTGTTTTTATCAGCTTGTCTGAACTTAATTTATTTTTTTTATTTTTAGATATTGGTTATTGACGAAAACATTTCGAAATCAGCCAATCTGGTTTGCCAAATCCGCCTTCTGATAAATGAAGAATATTTTTCTTTTTATATATTTTATTTTTATTTCAATTGGGTTTAGTGTGGCACAAAACACCTTCCTCAAATCATATTCAGCCGGGTATGCCTGCTGGGGAACCCAAGTGATTGAAGCATTTGATTCAGGGCTTGTGATGACTGGTTATGTTCACAACCAGGCAGGTAATCCGGATGACATTTATGTGTTAAAGACCAATTACAACGGAGATACCATCTGGACAAAACTATTAGATTTCATCGATGCAAAATGCTATTCAATTTCTCAAACGTCTGATTCCGGTTTTATTCTTTCCGGAAGTTTGTTTGATTCGCTCTATCAAAATGTTGCTTACTTGCTTAAAATCAATTCTGGTGGAAGCACAATTTGGATGAAATGTTTTTTTATTAATTACAATGCAAAGGGGTTTTCAGCTTTACAAACATTGGATGGCGGATATCTCCTTGCAGGGGAATTTGATACAACAGGAGGAGCAGGCAGATCATTTTTTATCAAAACTGATAGTGTTGGAAATGTCCAGTGGAAAAAGAAAATTATCTGCGGCCAAATAAATACTGCAAATAAAGTTCTTCAAAACCCTGATGGAAGTTTAATTTTTTATGGCAGTTACCAGGCAGGTGTATACTGTATGAAAATGGATACAGCAGGCTCCTTAATTTGGGCAAAAGTATATGCGACCGGAAACCCACCTGGCAATATCAATTTGGGATT
>JAPLDB010000175.1 GCA_026391975.1 Bacteroidota bacterium
AAACTAGGACCTTAGCCCATAATCTTCAGTCATTTGTATAATAAAGTTGAAATCCTTCGTACAAATGTTGAATTTTGTATAACCAAAGACAAAACCTAAAAGATTAATGAGACAAAAGTTATCACTTTTGATTTTTCTTGTGCTTAACCTTTCTTTTTTAAAAGGTTACTGTCAGGCTCCGCCGGTTTTTGACTGGCAACTTAGTCTTGGAGGTTCCGGTTATGATGCTGCCACTAAAATATTACCTGCCGATGATGGTGGATATATACTTGTTGGTACTACAAGTTCCTTCAATGGTAATGTTTCCGGGAACCATGGTTTAAGCGATGTATGGGTTGTAAAAGTAGATGCTTCAGGTACTTTTCAATGGCAGAAATGCCTTGGCGGAAACAAGGTTGATGCGGCTGTATCAGCTTTACAGTTAGCCAGTGGAAAAATATTTGTGCTTGCGACTGTTAATTCCAACAATGGTAATGTAACGAATAACCACGGTGGTAATACCAATACAAGTGATGTATGGCTTGTCGCACTGAATTCCTCCGGAACGCTCTTATGGCAGAAGACATTTGGAGGATCGGCTGTAGATGTGGCAAATGCCCTGCTGAAGACTTCAGATAATAACCTGCTGATCGGCGCCAGTACTGCATCTAACAATGGCGATGTTTCATTCAACCATGGCGGTGAAGATTTCTGGATAATAAAAGCAGATACACTCGGAAATTTAATCTGGGAAAAAACATTGGGTGGCACTTCTACCGATATATGCAATGCTGTTACAGAAACTACCAATGGATTTATTCTTACAGGAAGCAGCAATTCGAACAATTGTGATGTTTCCGGGAATCGTGGCGGAGATGACTTCTGGATCGTAAAAACTGATTATTCAGGAAATATTGTTTGGGAAAAATCTTATGGGGGAGCGTCAAATGAATCAGCCTTCTCTGTACTTGTAAAATCATCAGGAAATATTGTGGTTGGCGGATATACTACTTCCCACGACAGCGATATAATCGAAAACCACGGGGTGAGCGAGTTCTGGATGATTGAAACAGATGATGCAGGAAATAAAATTACACAGTCAACTTTTGGCGGCTCAAATTCTGATATCGCTTTCTCAATTATCAATGCCGATGCTGATGGCTACCTGCTTGCAGGAACAAGTTCATCAACAGATTTTGACCTGCTGAACGCACAGTCTCATGGAAATGAAGATTGCTGGCTGATGAAATCTGATTATGCAGGAAATATCATCTGGTCCCGTGCGTACGGTGGTTCAGGCAGCGAACGGGCACTATCAGTTCTTCAAACTGTCGACGGCGGATATATTATTGCAGGTTATTCTGAAAGCAATGACGGACAGATAAGCGGGAACCATGGCGGAAAAGATATGTGGGTAGGAAAACTAACCTGCTTCACTCCAGAACCCTCATTTATTTTTGCTGATGATACAATATGTGTCGGCTCTCTGGTCAGTTTCACAAATACCTCTTTTCATACTGCAGCTTATACATGGCTTGCAGATGGGCTTCCGTTTAACTTTTCTGACAATGCAAGTTTTCAGTTTATTACTGCAGGTACTTACGAGATCAGCCTTGCAGGTGCCACCTGTTATGCAAATGATACTGCAAGACATACTTTCATTGTCGTAAACCCACCCGTTCCTGTGGTGACTCAGGATGCAGCGTATGTTTGCTCGGGAGGATTTATCACCCTAAGCACGCAGTATGCACAAAGCTACCTATGGCTGCCCGACAGCTTAACCACACCGACTATACAGGTTACCAATGGCGGAGATTATTCAGTTCAGATAAATTATCACCAGTGCGTTTCAAGCTCTCTGACTTTGAATGTTGTTGAACATCTGTCTCCTGTTGTTGACCTGGGAAATGATACATCATTTTGTCAAACCACCCTATTCATACTTCATGCTCCTCAGGGCTACCAGAATTACCTTTGGCAGAATGGAAGCACTGATACTGCTTTTTATACCACGACCGGTGGCTTGTTTTCAGTTACTGTAAGTTCAGCATATTGTTCAACAACAGACTCCATTAATCTTGCGCTTGTTCAGTGTAACATGGCCATTGCCAATTTCACAACTTCGCAGACGGTGATTTGCGAAAACAGCTGCATCAGTTTTAGTGACCTTTCCTCCTATGCTGATTCCTGGGAATGGCATTTTCCGGGTTCCAATACTCCTGTTTCAAATGATCAGAATCCAAATAATATATGTTATGATGTTCCAGGGAACTATGAAGTTGAACTGATCGTTACCAATGCATATGGCCGCAATGGGCTTACACAAACAAATTACATTACGGTTCTGCCAAATCCGTCAACTCCTTTTGTGATCGTAAACGGCTTTTGGCTTTCATCCAGTGTTGCTACTGCTGGATATCAATGGTATTACAACAACAACATCATCCCTGGCGCTACACTGCAATCATATTCTGCAACACAGGATGGGTTCTATTATGTTGA
>JAPLDB010000068.1 GCA_026391975.1 Bacteroidota bacterium
AAATCAGTGTTCAGCATCATGCAGCACAACAGTTGCATCACAAGGATCAACAGTAAGTGTAATCATCGACCAGATCAACCAGCCAACATGTAACAATGGAGGTCTTGATGGCAGCATGTGTGCTAATGTAACAGGTGCAACAGGAGTTGTAACTTATGTATGGAGTCCATCAGGATCCACACAATGCCTGACCGGCTTAGGTGATGGAACTTATTCAGTAAGTGTAACCGATGGTAACGGATGTACAGCATCATCACAGGCAACAACAATTGCACGTCCAGTATGCTGTCAGGTAACAGATCCGGGAAGCATTGCAGCAAACCAAAGTAACTGCGGACCATTTGACCCTGCAGCATTGACCAGCATTGCACCACCATCAGGCGGATTGGGAACATTACAGATCATCTGGATCCAGAGTGTAGGATGTACAGGGAGCTGGACGGTTATTCCGGGCGCAACAGGATTATCATATGATCCGGGTGTAGTTACTCAGACAACTTGCTTCCGCAGATGTTCACGTAACTCAGGTTGTACTTCATACACAGGAGAAAGTAATATTATCACGATCACGGTGAATCCTGTTCCAACGGTACAGTGTTCATCCACTCCTGCAATCTGCGGCACAGCCAACGGTACAGCGAGTGTGAATGCTTCAGGCGGCACAGGAACATTAACATATTCATGGAGCAATGGCGGAAGCAATTCATCCAAGCACAACAGTTGCATCACAAGGATCAACAGTAAGTGTAATCATCGACCAGATCAACCAGCCAACATGTAACAATGGAGGTCTTGATGGCAGCATGTGTGCCAATGTAACAGGTGCAACAGGAGTTGTAACTTATGTATGGAGTCCATCAGGATCCACACAGTGTCTGACCGGCTTAGGTGATGGAACATATTCAGTAAGTGTAACTGATGGCAATGGCTGCGCAGCAACTGCACAGGCAGTAACAATTGCACGTCCTGTATGCTGTCAGGTAACAAACCCGGGAAGCATTGCAGCAAACCAAAGCAACTGCGGACCATTTGATCCTGCAGCATTGACAAGCATCACACCTCCTTCAGGTGGTTTAGGAACATTAGAGATCATCTGGATCCAGAGTGTAGGATGCACAGGCAGCTGGACAGTTATTCCGGGCGCAACAGGATTATCATATGATCCGGGCGTAGTTACTCAGACTACCTGCTTCCGCAGATGTTCACGTAACTCTGGTTGTACTTCATACACAGGAGAAAGTAATATTATCACGATCGCAGTAAATCCTGTTGTAAACGCATTCTCTGTTTCCGGAAATACTTCTTTCTGTCCGGGCGGTTCAACACAATTGTGTGCACCGGCAGGATTTGCAGGATATAGCTGGAGTACGGGGGCGACCACTCAGTGTATCACCGTTAGTACTGCTACCACAGTAACTGTAACTGTTACAAACGCGAGTGGATGTACTGGTTCTGCTTCAGCTACTACAACAATAAATCAACAATCAACTTGTAGCATTACCGGTAACGGTTCAGTTTGTGCAGGCGGATCAACACAGTGGTGTGCACCTGCAGGAATGTCTTCTTATGCATGGAGTACAGGAGCAACAACACAGTGTATTACGGTAAGCACTGCGGCAGCATATTCTGTAACAGTTACCAATACAAACGGATGTACCAGCACATGCAGCAAAACACTTGTTGTGAACTCACTTCCAACTTGTGCAATTACCGGCAACGGTTCAGTTTGCGCAGGCGGATCAACACAATGGTGTGCCCCTGCAGGAATGTCTTCATATGCATGGAGTACAGGAGCAACAACACAGTGTATCACAGTAAGTTCTGCAAATACATACAGTGTAACAATCACCAATACAAACGGATGTACAAGCACATGCAGCAAAACACTTGTTGTGAACTCACTTCCAACTTGTGCAATTACCGGCAACGGTTCAGTTTGCGCAGGTGGATCAACACAGTGGTGTGCACCTGCAGGAATGTCTTCTTATGCATGGAGTACAGGAGCAACAACACAGTGTATCACAGTAAGTTCTGCAAATACATACAGTGTAACAATCACTAATGCAAACGGATGTACAAGCACATGCAGCAAAACACTTACAGTAAATGCGCAACCATCTTGTTCTATTACCGGCAACAGTTCAATTTGCGCCGGTGGTTCAACACAATTGTGCGCACCTGCAGGCATGGCTTCCTATTCATGGAGTACCGGTGCTACGACACAATGTATAAATGTAAGCGCAGCAGGTACATATACTGTTACTATTACAAGTCAGGGCGGCTGCACAAGCACTTGCCATAAGTGTGTAACAGTTGCGGCTGCTCCATCGTGCGCCATTACAGTAGGTGGATGCGGAAACAACAATACGATCTGTCAGGGTCAAACGGCAAGCCTATGCGCTCCTTCAGGTATCGGTTATACTTACACCTGGAGCAATGGATCTCACTCTCGTTGCATCAATGTAACAACTGCCGGCACGTATAGCGTGACCGTAACCAACAGCAGTGGTTGCAGCAGCACTTGCAGCAAGACGATTTATGTAAGTGCCGCCCCATCATGTAACATTACAGTTAGCGGATGTGGCAATAACAACACCATTTGTCAGGGTCAGACTGCAAGTTTGTGCGCACCGTCAGGCAATGGTTATACTTACACATGGAGCAACGGTTCTCATTCACGTTGCATCAACGTAACAACAACGGGAACTTATTCAGTTACTGTGACCAATAGCAGCGGTTGCTCAAGTACATGCAGTAAAACGATTACTGTTAACGGTCGTCCGTCTTGTACAATATCAGGCAATACGACGATACAGCAGGGTCAATGTACACAGTTGTGCGCTCCTTCAGGAATTGGATATACATATACATGGAGCAATGGGTCTCACTCCCTTTGTATCACTGTGTTTTGTGCCGGTACCTATTCTGTAACAGTAACCAACAGCAGCGGATGTTCAAGCACTTGCAGCGTATGTGTTACTGTTGTGAGGATTCATTGCAGGTTTATTCAGAATCATGACGACGGAACATTGACAGCAGTAGGAGAAGACGGTAAAGCACCGTATTCGTATGTATGGCATACAGAATCAGGTGAAACCACTCCTGCAATAAATGTGAAGTCATCAGGTGAGTACGCAGTAACAGTTACTGATGCAGATGGTGTAACCGTAACTGAGAAGTATGTATTGTCACTTGCCGGCATCGAAGCGAGCGTTTATCCGAATCCATTCGTCAGCTCTACAACCATTCAATTCCGTACCTACAATAAGAATAGCAATCATGCTGTTGTTGAGATCTACGCAATTGATGGATCAAAGGTGGCTACCATCTTTGACGGAGAAGTTGAAAGTGGAAAGAATTATATGGTGAAATGGAATGCCAATGTGCGCGAAGGAATATACATGTACCGCATCATTTGTGGCGACCAGGTTGAAACAGGAAGAATGATGCTCATAAGCGAGGATTAATATCTTCAAATTACAATTAACAACAAAGAGGCCGTTCAATTATGAGCGGCCTCTTTCTTTTTGGGAAGGGCTCAGCATATTTTGAGTAACCCGTTCATGTTTGTCTCTGACCCAGTTATAAGGGTATGGCCTAAGCCGAGACAGTTTCTGAAATCATAGTCTCATTAAAAAAAGCTGAAAATACTTAGGTGAAAAATCAGGTATTCAGTGCTTTTAGTCTGCCTTGAAGCCGATCGGAGGAAATGATTGATAAGCATCAGCGTAAATGGTGACGAAAATCATCCTGAATAAATGATGGGGGAACGACATTTGAAATAAATTCATTCTTATGACCAGAAAAATAATTTTCAAAAATATTTTATTGGGTTTCTTGTCGTGGTTAATTCCATTTGTTGTGTCATTCTTTTTTTACAGGCCGGGTGGCGAACTTGTTGTTCCTTACGCAACGTTTAAGTCAACGATTATGGCTGTGGGAATGATCAGTGGCAGTTATCTTCTTTTCAGATACTTCAAATTAGTGGACACTGATTTCATAAGGCATGGAGTCATTGTAGGATTGTCCTGGCTTGCAATCAACATTGTGCTGGATTCAGTAATTCTCATTCCAATCATGAAGACTACTTTTCAGGATTATTTTATGTCAATCGGTATTGGATACGCCGGTATTCCGGCCATCAGCATTGCTATGGGATATTTGCTGGAAGGGAAAACAAAAAAAGCATGATGATTAATACGGTGCCGACTCAATCTGATTCATATTGTTCCTGATGAACGGAGAAAAATAATACCTGAACAAAAATTTCATTAAAACCTGTCACAAATAAAACAGCCGCTGATCTTTTACGACCGGCGGCTGCTTCGGATAACGGTTATCAGTTATCCGTTATTAGTATCTGTATGTATCTGCCTTAAACGGCCCCTGTTGCGAAACACCAATGTACTTAGCCTGTTCATCAGTCAGTATGTCAATCTCCACACCGATTTTTGCAAGGTGCAGACGTGCAACTTTTTCATCCAGGTGTTTTGGAAGCGTGTAAACCTTGTTTTCATAGCTTGCTGAATTCGTCCAGAGTTCAAGCTGTGCAAGGGTTTGGTTCGTGAATGAATTTGACATAACGAAAGAAGGATGTCCCATTGCACAACCTAAATTCACCAAACGGCCTTCTGCAAGGACGATGATGTCTTTTCCATCCAATGTGTATTTATCAACCTGTGGCTTAATGGTATCTTTTGTCTTTCCATAGTTACCATTCAACCATGCCATGTCAATTTCATTGTCGAAGTGGCCGATGTTGCATACAACTGCATTGTGTTTCATCGCTTTGAAATGACGGTCTTTAATGATGCTGTAGTTTCCGGTAGCTGTAACAATGATGTCTGCTTCTTTCACGGCATCATCCATCTTCTTTACTTCATAACCTTCCATCGCTGCCTGTAATGCACAGATAGGATCGATCTCAGTAACGATAACACGCACCTTGGCTTCTTTCAAAGACTCAGCTGACCCTTTGCCCACATCGCCGAAGCCCGCTACCACAGCGACTTTCCCGGCCAGCATCAGATCTGTTGCACGACGGATAGCATCCACAAGCGATTCGCGGCAGCCGTATTTATTGTCAAATTTCGATTTGGTAACTGAGTCGTTGACATTGATCGCAGGAACAGCCAAAGTGCCGTTTTTCATGCGCTCATACAGACGGTGAACACCGGTAGTCGTTTCTTCGCTCAATCCTTTGATGTTCTTGATCAGCTCAGGGTATTTGTCAAACACCATATTGGTAAGGTCTCCGCCATCATCGAGGATCATATTCAGTGGCTTGCGGTCTTCGCCGAAAAACAAGGTTTGTTCAATGCACCAGTCGAATTCTTCGTTGGTCATTTCTTTCCAGGCATAAACAGAGATACCGGCTGCTGCAATTGCTGCTGCAGCATGGTCCTGTGTGCTGAAAATATTGCATGAACTCCAGGTTACTTCTGCACCCAGTTCAACCAGTGTCTCAATGAGAACAGCAGTTTGTATGGTCATATGCAGACATCCTGCAATACGGGCGCCCTTTAGTGGCTTTTTTGCTCCGAACTCCTGGCGAAGAGCCATCAATCCGGGCATTTCATGCTCAGCAAGCGTGATTTCTTTACGGCCCCATGCGGCCAGTGAAATGTCCTTTACCTTGTATTTTAGTGTTTTTTCAGCTGTTGTCTGTCCCATTATAATTGTTTTTTATTTTTTGCGGTTGCAAAGATAATCTGATCTGTGGAATAGCAAAAGAACAATGTGACGAACGCGTTGTTTTATCAAACCAAAACTTTTCCTGTCATTTCCTTCGGAATTTCAAGGTTCATCATCTTCAGGATGGTTGGAGCAAGGTCACATAGTCTTCCATTGCTGATTTTTGGGTAATCACTTCCTACCATGAATAACGGAACAGGGTTGGTAGTATGGGCTGTATTTGGCGTGCCATCTTCATTAATCACATAATCTGCATTGCCGTGATCGGCTGTAATCAGAAAAGAATAACCGTTTGCAAGTCCGGCTTCAACCACCTTTTGTACACTGTAATCTATCGTCTCAACAGCCTTTATAATTGCACTGTACACCCCCGTATGGCCCACCATATCAGGGTTTGCGAAGTTGAGGCAGACAAAATCAACGGCGCCTTTTTTCAGCTCGGCAACGATGGCATCAGTGACTTCGATCGCACTCATTTCGGGCTTTAAGTCGTAGGTGGCAACTTTAGCAGAAGGAATCATGATCCTTTGTTCTCCCGGAAACACCTCTTCTCTTCCTCCTGAAAAGAAAAAGGTAACATGGGGATATTTTTCAGTCTCGGAAATGCGGATTTGCTTCTTGCCTGCGTTTGAAACAACCTCTCCCAGCGTATTGTGTAAATTTTCCTTGTCATAAACTACATTTACATTTTGGTATGTGTCGTCGTAGTTTGTCATCGTTACATAATGCAGATTCAGGCGTTTCATCTGCTGCTCCGGAAAGTCTTTTTGCGTCAACACTTGTGTGATTTCACGGCAACGGTCAGTCCGGAAGTTGAAGCAGATCACGGCATCCCCTTCATTTATTGTTGCGAGCGGTTCATTATTTGCATCAACGATCACTACCGGTTTGATAAATTCATCTGTGATATTCTGATCATAGGAATCCTGTATCCCATCTTTCGCTTGCCTGAATTTTTTTCCTTCGCCCTTAACAAGCAGGTCATAGGCAAACTTCACTCTTTCCCACCGCTTGTCGCGGTCCATGGCATAATACCGTCCAACAACAGAAGCTATTTTTCCTGAGGAGGTTTTTAAATGATCTTCAAGACCGCTGATGTATCCGGCAGCACCGTGAGGGTCTGTGTCCCTTCCGTCGGTAAAGCAATGAATGAAGAGATCGCCAAAGGACCTTTCTTTTGCAACATCACACAATGCATTGAGGTGGTTAATATGTGAATGTACGCCCCCATCGCTCACCAATCCTATCAAATGGAGCTTCTTTTTGTTTTTAATGGCATAATCAAAAGCATCCGTAATTACCTTCTCCTTGTGAAATGTTCTGTCGCGAACGGCAATGCTTATTTTTGCAAAGTCCTGATATACAACTCTTCCCGCCCCAATGTTAAGGTGGCCGACTTCTGAATTCCCCATTTGTCCTTCAGGCAAGCCCACATTTTCACCTGATGTCAGCAGCTGAGCATGAGGATATTTGGTATACAGGCTATCAATAAAAGGCGTATCAGCCTCGAAGATTGCATTGGACTTGGTTTTTGGCCCTTCGCCCCAGCCATCCATGATGATTAGTACTAATTTTGAACTGCCTTTATTCATATGTGTTTTTGTTAGAAGGGATTACTTCACCGAAGTACGAAAGAGGGTACGAAAATACGAATGAAATAGTCTCACCGAAGTACGAAAGAGGGTACGAAAATACGAATGAAATAGACTCGGCGAAGTACGAATGAGGGTACGAAATTACGAATGAAATGGTTAATGATTAATGTTGATCACCCTTTTCGTTTTAACACCTTTAAATGTAAAGTTCGCCAGAATGGCAAGACTTAATTTTTTTCTTATGAGGTAGTCGTTGATTTGCCTGATATTGCCGATTGAAAAGCTTTCGTTTTTCTTTAATTCAACCACTATTTTATCCTCGACTAAAAAGTCAAGAAACCTGTTGTTTAGAAGTTCTTCCTTAAAATACACCGGAGCTGGCTGCTGTTCAATGAACCTGAGGTTCTTCTTTGCAAACATTACAGCAGTGGCTTTCTGATAGGTGCGTTCTGAATGGCCCGGACCTAATTCATTCCAAACTTCGTATAAACAACCTACAATAATGTAGCTTAACTCAGGATAGATTAAATCACCCCGTTTGACCGTTAATGGAAAAGGCATAAGATTGTTGTTTTTTGGCAAAAGTATCTACCCTAACCCCCTTTCTCAACCAATATATTAGAATTTCTTCCTTGTATATCAGCCGTCTTCCTTATTTATCAGAATTAATTAAGTTGAGTCCCAACCATACATTGGTATTTTCGTATTCTTCATTCGTACTTCGTCGAGTTTACCTGGGCTGACGGCAATTAAATCAGCAACACATATCCTTTGCCGAATCGCAAAATTCTTATAGGTTTGCACCCCCAAATATTTTAACACTAACTAATTCTAAAAGAAAGACATGCAAAGTAAAGGCGCTGTAAAACTATTTGCCATCCTCATGGCGTTGGTTTGTTTATATCAGCTATCGTTCACATGGGTAACCAAACACGTTGAGGGTAAGGCAAAAGAATTTGCAAACGGTGACCCGGTTAAAGAAAAAGCATACCTGGATTCAGTAAGTTCCCTGGAAGCATATCCCGTTTTTGGCACTACTTATAAGAAGTGTAAAGAAAATGAGATCAATCTCGGACTGGATTTAAAAGGAGGGATGAACGTTACCATGGAAGTTTCCCTGGTTGACCTAATCCGTGCCATGAGTAATTACAGCAACGATGGCACATTCAATGCTGCACTGGCCAATGCCCAGAAAGCACAATCCAATTCTCAGAAAGACTTCGTAACCCTCTTCGGTGAAGAGTTTCAGAAGCTGGATGCAAATGCACGCCTTGCTGCGATTTTTGCTACCAAAGAATTAAGTGACAGGATCAGTTTCAATTCTTCCAATGCAGATGTGTTAAAGATCATCAAGACAGAATCAGATGCTGCATTTGACAGGACATACCAGATCCTTAAAACACGTATCGATAAATTCGGTGTAACGCAACCGAACGTTCAGAAGATCGGTAGCGGAAGAATACTTGTTGAACTTCCGGGCATTAAAGACCCTGAGCGTGTTCGAAAACTATTACAGGGAACTGCAAAGCTGGAATTCTGGGAAACGTATGATAACAGGGATATTTTCCCAATGCTTGAAGCTGCAAACAAAGTGCTGAAAGGCATGGGCGTGGCTGATACCACTGTCTCCGGACTAAATTCGGATTCACTTGCTGTCCGTCAGGATACATTGAAACAAGCTGTTGATTCAACAACTGCTTCTGCTGATACAGCAAAGAAGTCTTCTCTTGAAGAGCAGCTGGCGAAAAAATCGTCTGATACTTCATCTGCAGATACAACAAAGAAAAATAAATCATTTGAAGAGTTTGCAAAAGACAATCCGTTGTTTGCAGTTTTAAATCCTTCTGTAGAAACGAATGAGAAGAACCAGCAGGAACTCCGCAAAGGACCGGTAATCGGTTCAGCACTTGTAAAAGATACAGGCCGTGTAAATCAGATTTTCAAGATGGATCAGATACGCTCGAAATTCCCGAAAGAGTTTCGCCCGTATTGGACTGTGAAGCCGATTGACAAAGACGGAAAAGTTGTTCAGCTTGTGGCCATCAAGACGCCGGCACGTGAAGCAGTAGCTCCGCTTGATGGTTCGGTAATTACTGATGCCCGCAAAATGCGCGGACAGTTCACCAACAACTGGGAAATTTCAATGGCCATGAACGCAGAAGGAGCACGTGTATGGAAACGTCTTACACACGATAACGTTCAGAAATCAATCGCCATCGTCCTCGATGATTATGTGTATTCATTCCCGAATGTAATCCAGGAAATCAGCGGAGGTAATTCTTCCATTACCGGAAGTTTCTCTCTTGAAGAAGCGGAAGATCTTGCAAATATTTTAAAGGTCGGTAAACTTCCTGCTCCTGCGCGTATCGTACAGGACGCTGTTGTGGGTCCGACTCTTGGAGCCGAAGCAGTTCATAAGGGATTGTTGTCCTTCGTAATTGCTTTAATCCTCGTACTTGTGTTCATGGTTTCTTATTACAACAATGCAGGACTGATTGCTGACGTCGCACTATTTATAAACGTATTTTTTGTGATGGGTATTCTTGCATCATTGGGGGCCGTGCTTACGCTGCCGGGTATTGCAGGTATCGTACTCACCATTGGTATGTCGGTGGATGCAAACATCCTCATCTTTGAACGTATCCGTGAAGAACTTGCTTTGGGTAAGGGTGTGCGACTTGCAGTGTCTGATGGTTTCAAACATGCGTATTCATCAATCATTGACTCCAACGTGACAACGCTGATCCTCGGTATCATCCTTTATGTTTTCGGTTCAGGACCGATTCAGGGATTTGCTACAACACTTATCATCGGAATTCTCTCTTCTTTATTCTGCGCAATCTTTATTTCAAGGATCATCTTCGAATGGATGCTTGGCAAGAATAAAGAGATCAAATTCTGGAACAGCGCAACAAAGGGATTATTCAAAAACATCCACATCAATTTCGTGGAACGCAGAAAAGCATACTACATTTTCAGCGGAATCATCATTGCCTGCGGTATTGCTGCTTTTGCTGTAAAAGGATTAAACTTTGGTGTGGATTTTCAGGGCGGAAGAACTTATGTGGTTCGTTTCGAACAGCCCATTACCACCATACAAGTGATCGACCAGTTGAAAGGGCCATTGACGAAATCTCCTGAAGTAAAAACTTTTGGCGGTGAAAATCAGTTGCGGATTACTACTTCATATCTCATCGATGACCAGAGCCCCGATGCAGAAGCAAATGTGGTTGCGAAGCTGAATGAAGGATTGAAAGCACTGAATCTAAAATACGAAGTACTGAGTTCTCAGAAAGTCGGGCCAACCGTTGCAGATGACATTAAATCATCGGCACTATGGGCAATTATCATTGGTTGCGGAATGATGTTCATTTACATCTTCGTACGTTTCCGAAGCTGGCAATATGGACTGGGTGCCGTGGTCGCGTTGTTCCACGACGTGCTTGTCGTACTCTCATTCTTTGCAATCTTTAACGGCGTGCTTCCATTCTCACTTGAAATTGACCAGGCATTCATTGCGGCCATCCTGACGGTAATGGGTTACTCCATGACAGACACCGTTGTGGTATTCGACCGTATCCGTGAGTTCGTGGGAATACACCACCATGCACAGGATCAGAGAAAAGTTATCAATGATGCCCTCAATGCAACACTGAGCAGAACGATCAATACATCACTCACCATCTTCTTTGTACTCCTTGCCATATTTATCTTTGGCGGAGAAGTGATCAGAGGATTTACGTTTGCATTGCTGATCGGAATCGTAATCGGAACGTATTCTTCCATCTGCATTGCCACACCAATTGTGGTTGACTTCACAAAGAAAAGAGTTTTGGGAACGAAATAAGATCCCGGATTTAAATATCGAAAAGCTCTCTGAATTTCAGGGGGCTTTTCTTTTTATCCGATTTTTCTGCTGTCGGGTCTTCTAACGACGCTTGTGTGGTGCGAGACCCGACAGAGACACTACTTTATAATCATTGCACCACTCTTGTTTCGGTTAGTGTTTGTTTGGTGACAAGGTGCGAAGATTGTTAATATTGACGTTTGTCAGGTCTTTGAACTTTACATTGCTTCGGGTAAATCAAAAAGTAGATTATCTTTGAGAAGTATCTGCTGATATTCAATGGAGATATGTCAAAAATTTTAACCAAAAAGAAAATGTATGTTTTGTTGGAACTTTATAGTTCTGTCAGGTCCGATATATATCGGACTCACAGCGCACTGGCAGCTGCTCGATTTCTATACCAAAAGCAAGTCTTTTTGATATTTTTTTTTATCCCGTACGCATGCAAATACCCGATGAATGATTTTATTGCGGATTGAGTTTAATACAAGCATTTTATTTTTTCCTTCGGAGGCTTTTCTTTTAAAATATTCAATAAACTCCCCTGGTCGGCTCGTGGAG
>JAPLDB010000036.1 GCA_026391975.1 Bacteroidota bacterium
GACAATATTCTTCAAAGCATTTGTAGAATGCGCTTTGCGCATGGAGTATCCATTGCAAAGTATACTATCGTTGAAAGCCCGTGAAGGGTCGAATGTGTGAATAATGTTCCATGCAACGAACACTGCATTGCCCCCTGTGAAAGGACACTGATTGGCGATCCCTTCTACTATTGACATTTGAGAACTATTTAATTCATAAATTCCCTTTGCAAAAGTATTTAAGTAAATCTCATTGAGGGCCTTTTCATTTGCCTCAGGAGAAACAGATGGGCTAACAGAATTATTTTTTGAAACGGCAGTTGCAATGCGATTAACCTTGGTGGTTGAATCAATGGAAGTGTCTTGCGCTGCAAGCATTACTTCTTTTACTTCGGTTAATTTTCCGATTGCATCTGTTATGGTAGTGTCAAAATATGTTTCAAGAATGGTACTGCTGTCTGTAAATGAACTGTCTGTTTTTAATTCTTCGAACAACGCCTTTTTCTTTTTCCAAATCATATCTCCCTCGTCAGGATTAGTCATTGTATCCTGTGCAGTTTCTTCTGCTGTTTGTAATGACATTTTTTTGTCGTCAGGATGCCCGTCTGCCGGAGTGGCACAATCAGGGCAAAGATTATATGGAGTTGTGCTATAAAACAGAATATTGATTGGAGGTCCAAACAAGGAGAAATTGGGAAATGGATAATCTGCTCCTCCTTGAACTTCATAACGGGGTGGAATTTGAGCCAGAATATTCAAATTGTAAGTCATTGAGCCAACAGAATTATTATTGTAATAATTTCCAACTACAAAGGTATCAGGAGTTTCGATAAAATGAAGTTGGTCACCCATTACTCCGCCAACGGGAGGAAGGGGGTTGCCAAGCACCAATGCCTGATGGTGGTTCACCATCGTATTTCCCTTTGTGCGACTTTGATCGCAATTGCTGTAGAGTTGAATTCCGAAATCAGTGCCATCCGTAGTGTTGCAATAAATAGAACTGTTCGGAGAATCGATAAAAGTGATCCCTCTCAGGTTTTGCTTTGAACCGGAACGGTACACGCAGTTATGATTGTAAAAACCCTTTCCGCAGTTGTCACTTCTAATTCCGTAGTAGGTTGATAGCGGTGTAGAAAGGTGATCGAGCATAATTGTATTATCTGCAATCTCAACTCCTTTTATACTGTTGCTGTAAATACCATAGCTTGATTGGGAGCTGATAGTGTTTTTCAGGACTCGATTGATACCGCTTGGTCCTAAGAAACTCCAATCACCAACGTAGATTCCGTAGTTGGTTGCTCCGCTGTCAGGTTGATCTGTTGCAATGTCGTTGCCGAGAATTTCAGTGGTTGAATACGGGTTCCACAATGAAATAATTCCGTTTTTGACATTTGAAATATGATTGTTGTTAATGTAGTTAACTCGACCGAGATTAAATACACTCGTAATGGCGACAAAGCTTTTTATGAATGTATTATCTAATACATATGAGCTGCAATTACCAATGGATACCCCTGTTTCGCATTGTTCAAAATTGTTTGCAATTCCAAAATCGCCCACATACATATTTTTGTTATTGTTTCCAACTACTCCATAAGAATGAGTTGTACCGTTAAATGGCTGGAAGTTGAAGAATGTATTGTTGTAAATATAGGGCTGAGATTTTTCAGCGTATATTCCAAAGTCAGCATTCTCAAAGTAGTTGCCGAAAGTGGAACTTCCGATGTTGATAACAGGCGGCACACCAAAAATATGAATGTGCGAACTGGTGCGGTTGCCAATGAGTGGATATTTTAAAGTTTGAGTGCAAATAAATGAATCTCTTTCAATGGTTACATACCAGCCGTTGAAAGCGGGATTCACTAGTTTGATGTCGAAATAGTTTTGATTGAAAGTGGAGCCCAAAACTGTAATGCTTGCACCTCCATCGCAATAGATTGCTTGCTTTGAATTTTCGATGCGTGAACTGTTCACATAAATTGTGGAAAGGGGACGTACATTTATTTCGTTCCATAGATCACTGCAAGCATAAAAATGCGAATCAAAGATATTCAAGGTGTCAAGTTCAGTTAGCCAAATTACTGCATTGGGGCCAAGCACTACATTTGAACAACCCTGAAATGTAAAATTACTATCAACAAAAAATGTGTCGTTGATAAGAATAATGTTTGAAGTGCTGATTATATTGTAACCAAGCGAAGAAGAATGAATGCTTGAGAAGTTGAAATCAGTACCGGAAATAAATTTGTCTGGGATGCAACAGCCAAGTGTCGTAGAAATTACGTTTACTGTCACACTGTCGGTTGCAGTTGTTCCTGTCGTGGTATCTGTTGCTGCTACAATGTAAGTAGTTGTTGAATGAGGACAAACGGTTGGGTTCGCTCCGGTGATCGGTCCCGGAGTCCACATATAACTCATGCCTCCCGCGCTTCCAGTAATGGTGGCTTCAAGTGTAACACAATTACTATCGCAGAGGAGATTGTCAGTTCCGGCATCAACCGTAAACATTGCAGGACAACCGCAACTATCGCCAGCAACATGCCAAGGCGCAAGGGTATCTCCCACTGATGGTGGGATTGAATCGCCGCAAAAGGCAATGCCACCAAAATTAACTTCGGGCATTTGAAGATTAGAATACCCGCAGACCGGAATGACTTTGTATCGAATACAAATGTATTTACCGCTATCCAGTTGATGGCTTGTTGCACTTAAAAAACTATTGAACGCTGATAAGTCCACCGAATAGATTCCCGGAGAAACCGAGTCCGGTGAAACCTGGTTATGATTTGTATTCGAAAAGTAATAAAGCTGCACACTGGCTGTATCAAGATGTAGCAGCGTATCATGTAGATTGATATAAGCCAAAAGGTTATTAATTCCACCTTGATTACTTCGAACACACTCTTCAATTTCAGTTGTGTCACATAATACGAAAGTCGAAGGTTCGGTGTATGAAAGATCATCATGCGAAATGAAGTCAATTGGTGCCTCAACTACATGCAGTGAATCAGCAGGATACTGACCACAAGCCAATCCCAATGCTGGTGGGTAATGCGCTGTTGTATCTGTGTCAGGTCGATTAGAGGAAGAATTAAGACTTGGCCCACAATTCCATCCGTAGTAAATCGGTAATGAGTGATCTCCAGCTCCTTCACAACGTACATAGTCGGCAATCAGATCGTAGTTGCAGGTGAGCCCGCATTGCAAATCTCCAAGTTGGAAAAATCCACTCGCATTCGGCGCAACTGTATCCAGATATAATGGACATCCGTATGTTGTACAGGTAATCATCATATTGTCCAGGAATCCCGTGTCAGGAATGAATATCCAGGTATTCGGACTTGCAATGCATATATTGGGATTGGGCGATTGATAAACCTGCAACTGAATATCATTGATCTTTACCCGTTGACTTGCAACAGTTACCGGGTTCGGAGGACTCATAGAGAGAAGTTGGGTATCAATCATGCAGCTATTTGTTCCGCTGTAGACATAAGGCATACTAAGGGAATCAACAGGAAATGTAACTGTGGTATCATGCAAGTTGCAGCCAAAGAGTGTATATGAAATTGAAATATTCGTAACTGTAGTACTGCACGTTTGCACTGCGCAATCGGGATACATAAAAATGGTGTAAAATTCCTTGAAGTATTCATCCCCAATATAAAAAGTGTCATTTGGATTGACGCTATGAAGCGGAGTACAAACGCTATCAAGTGAGAGAGGAATGCTCTCTGTTGCAATATCAAAATGAGGAATGCTGAATGACAGGCTCCCGGTCAGAGGCAAAGGATAGTAACCCACTGCAAATTCATTGTGCTCATTACGGTAAGCGCAGCCCGGCAAGTAAGTATGGTAATCGATCTCTTGTAGATAGCGGTTTGTATAATATCCTGCCGGAATAGTGGCATGAAACTGCGGTACAGGAACGTAAGCCGGATCATACGCCGAGCGGTACTCAAAGGGAAATACATTTGCACCGAGTCCGCCAATTGCAGCGACATTGCTGAAAGTAAGGGTCTTATCGCATGGCGAAGCATTGAGCATGTTATCTTTTGCGATATCAGCGCTGGTTCTTATTGAATAAAAACGATGAGTAGAACCGCTCGCGCCGCAAAAATACAACCAGTTTGGATTTAAAGAATCTGCTCCAAACGTACATGCATCCGCGTCTACGGTATCGCAAAGAAGATCGTATCCGTCACCAGCAGTAAATATGTTTGCGGGATGGTGAAAATAGGTCACGCCAGATAGACTTGTATCGCTAAAATACATACAGCCAATCGGATCAGCGTCGAATCTATTCTTATCTGCATCCCAAAGAGTCCCTGACAAATAATTATTACAAACCGTAAAATACGCAATCAGGTCAAATTCGTCATCTTCCTTTATCGTATATCCCGGAATGCTATCAACCACTATTCTATAAAAATAGGAGCTATCATGACGGATTATTTCATAGCTATGAAGTTTGTAGCTGATATTGCAAACGCAATATGCAGATTGAATTGTTAAGCGTACCGAATCCAGAGTCAGATCGAATCTTGCACTGTCGCTAAAGCCTATGATTTGTTCAAAATATATGTACTTGAAAGGTGTGTGGCCGGAGGTCAGATAGGCATTATATGTAAGGTTATGGGCGGTTGTATTTGCGCCATCATGAAACATGCCGTGCATACTGGCTACTAATCCATCGCCCGCTACTGATGCATTTCTTCTAATATGTGATAATGCTACAGTATCCACTTGCGAAATTTGCTGGACCGGGACATCAGCAAGTCCATCATTATCACCATCTTTCATACCGTATGAATACGGGAGTCTGAATAGGCTGAATGATGTTGTTTCAATACCCGGCGTAATGCAGCCCGGACAATGAATATGGATGTTTCCTGCTGTTCTTGTCATGGGAACATAACAGTCATTGCAAGAGGGTTTTGGCAATGGGTCTAAATAAAATTTCACATCAAATTTTACAGGATCTCTTTGCGCATCACAGCAAGCACGCATCCAAAAATGAAACTGCGAAAAATTCATCATTGTCATGAGCTTGACATAGGTGCTGAAATTTGTTGTATCAAAATCAAAGAAGCCCTCCCATGCTTCTCCGTTTCCGGCTGGCGAAGTGATCGCTGTAAAGCTCCCTGTTGGATGCCATATGTAGCCGAGTAAGGCAGATACCATATAGGGGGCATGAGTGGTTGTCGAATCAAAATGCAATCCCGGCTGAAATTGGAGGATGACACGGAATCTTCCTGTTGGTGCCATACTGTCTGTGCCCTGAAAGAGTTGCTGATCGTACAGTCTTCGGGAGAAATCATCAAACTGAAGATTGCTAACCATAAATTCTCGGGAAGTATCGCAATGCTGGGATGGCGGCAAAGTATCATTCGGTGGGATACTCATGTCAGAAATTTCTGGATAGTATTCCTGGCTCATGCTTAAGTCCGGTAAATCATCGGAGAATCCTGCATGTGAACTGATAGCCGCTTCTGAAAAAAGAGAATGACTCACGCCATTTGAAATTCTTGAAGGTGCATGTCCGCAATTATCCTCACCCCTTACTTGAAAAGTCCAATGGTTAAAATATTTTTTCCTGTTGAAAAGGTCAAACTCGGCTGTTGCGGTACTGTCAATGTCTTCATCATTGGCGCAGCATCTTACAGTATAAAAATCCACATAAAACGTATCACCAGTACTTAAGTAGCCAATACTCATATCAACATAGAAAACGGCGTCACGATATTGTTGCAGGCAATTCACAGTATCCGGACTGGTGTAGTAAGGCAATGACTTCAATAAAACAATTGAATCGGTGTGTACCCTGCTACAGGTGATCGGGTATGGATTGGCGCTTAAAACATACGTGTAGAACGGCTGGTCGGCTATTGCCTTATGCGAGAGCAACACGTGTGCATTATTGTATCCTGAACCATTGTTTACCAATTGGTATTTCCAATGAACAATTTCATTTACACAGCTTGCGTCCCAGAGGTTATGTGATATGTCAGGATCAGGGAGAAGCCTTGTGATCTGCACATTCGCAGTCGGATTAGTGATAAGGATAGAAAGATTGAAACTATCAGATCGGCACGAATCACAGCCCCAATAATATTGCATGTGTGTGGTACTTCCTACCGGGCAACCGAAAACAAAAAAATGCTCAATAATTCTCAGGGAGTCGCCTGGGAATAATGTATCTGAAATCGGATTGAAAATAATGCTGATGGAATCTCCCGGAGTTCCCATTGGATATGATCCGATATGTGTCCCTCCAATATAAACATCTGCGCCCGTAATATGCATGAATGTTGCGGCAGTTGCATCTAAACTATCTCTGAATGTGAAATGTTTTTCAAAGTAACCCGCTCCGGAATTGGTTATTTTCAGTGTGCGCGAGATATTTCCAGGAAAAGCATACAGTGCTGGTGGTACTGATGCGGAAAGCGAAGGAGAAGAAAGTGCATATTGAAATAATGTGGAATCACAAAGCGATCCACCAAAATATATTCCTGCATAGTTGGGAACCGTTGTTGAAAAAATTTGCACTAACGCAAACTGATTAATTGAAAGGCAACCATAATTCAATACCAGGTCAATTGTGTCGCTTGCCCCTGCAGGAAGTGATGTAATCGTATAAACATGATAAACTCCTGTAGGTACTCCATTAGGTACCACAGTCAAAGTTGAATCTAAATGAAAGTGCAAGCCCACCGGAACATTCGTATATCCTGTAGTATCATAATTGTGTACAATTACGCGAACCGGAAAATCTTCACAAGTTACTGCCGGAGCTTGAAAAAGTACCGTATCAACTTTTACATCAGTGCAGATTGTACCAAATGTTTTTACAGCAAATGCAACCAAGGAAAGAAATAAGAGGGCGATTTTGTTTTTCATGGAATGTATGTTTAGATGATTGTAAAGGACTGTCTATTCTACTATTGATTCTAAGGGTTTTCCCTATCTTTTTTTGAATATTGTGAAAATTCAATATTGGCACTATAAAAAACAGAAACCGATTCTAAGACCGATGAAATAAATGCTCAATCAAACTTTTCTTCCGACCTTTGCATTCAGATTAAGCAAGATTTGTGACGCGTGAAGAATTGCTGGGGATTTTCAGTAAGAAACCCCAGGTACAGTCGGTAGAAAACCTGTTATCAGCACCAGCCGTTCACCGGATCCACCTCCGGGGGTTTGCAGGTTCTGCCGGGGCGTTATTTGCCGCTTCGGTAGCAGGTAAATCCGCACAAACCCATATTTTCATTCTCAACGACAAAGAAGAAGCTGCCTATTTCCAGAATAACCTTGACAATGTACTTGGCGAAAATGCTTCCCTGCTTTTTCCTGCTTCCTATAAAAAAACATTTTTTGTCGACGAACCCGACAATGCCAACGTGCTGCAACGTGCAGAAGTACTCAACAGGATCAATAAGAGTTCCTCCGGGCAACTGATCGTTACGTATCCGGAAGCGATTGCAGAGAAAGTAGTTACAAAAAAAAATCTTGAACAAAATTCGATCGACCTCAGGGTAAAAGAAAAAGTCTCTATTGATTTCATCAATGAGTTTTTACAACACCACGGTTTCGAGTTCACCGACTTTGTTGCGCAGGCCGGAGAATACAGCGTGCGCGGGGGGATCATTGACATCTATTCATTTGCGAATGAGCTTCCATACCGTGTTGAATTGGGCGGAGATGAAGTAGAAAGCATCCGCACATTCGATCCTGAAACACAATTGAGTGTGCAGGCAATGAACCGTGTTACCATCATTCCGAATGTACAAACGCAATTACTGAAAGAAAGCAGGACGTCATTCTTTCAATTCATTCCTGAAAGCGCTTCGCTTTGGTTCAAAGACGCAAAATTTGCTATAGACTATATCAGGGAGAATCTTGCCAAAGCCTTTGGTGAAGCAATCCCTGCTGAAACAAATGAAAAAAAGGAATTGGTCTTCGAAACCGCCGAAGAAATTTCCGCGCATTTTGAAAAATTCAAAACTGTTGAATTCGGAAATGCCTTTCATTTTTCTCCGGGAGAAACTTTTCAGTTTAATTTTTCTCCCCAGCCATCATTCAATAAAAACTTTTCGCTGCTTACAAAAAACCTGCAGCAAAACAGTGAAAAAGGATTGAAGAATTTAATCCTTGCAGACCAGGCAAAGCAAAGTGAACGCCTCTACTCTATTTTCGAAGACCTGGAGAAAAAAAATCCGAAGGACAACAAGGTGGAGTTCACCATTATCCCGCTTTCTCTGCATGAAGGATTTATTGACCATGACCTGAAACTGGCATGTTATACTGATCACCAGATATTTGACCGCTATCATCGTTTCCGTTTAAAGAAAAATTTCAGCAAGAGTGAAGCGATTACATTGCGGGAATTATATGCACTGAAGCCGGGAGATTTTGTTACCCATATTGATCATGGAATTGGCAGGTATGGAGGATTGGAGATCATAGATGCAGGAGGAACCCCGCAGGAAGCTGTTCGACTCATTTATAAAGACAATGACATTCTTTATGTCAGCATTCACTCCCTCCATCGCATTGCAAAATACACAGGCAAGGAAGGTACTGCCCCGGCACTTCACAAACTCGGTTCTGCTACATGGAGCAACCTGAAGCAAAAAACCAAGAAGCGAGTCAAAGACATTGCGAAAGACCTGATCAAACTGTATGCGCAGCGCAGGGCAAGAAAGGGTTTTGCATTTAATCCTGACACCTACATGCAGACAGAACTCGAGGCAAGTTTTATTTACGAAGACACACCTGACCAGGTGAAGGCAACCCGCGATGTGAAGAAAGACATGGAGAAAGAATTTCCGATGGACAGGCTCATTTGTGGCGACGTAGGTTTCGGAAAAACAGAAGTTGCCCTGCGTGCTGCTTTCAAAGCAGTAAATGACGGCAAACAGGTGGCTGTGCTTGTACCTACTACCATCCTAGCACTTCAGCATTATCAGACATTCAAAGAACGGCTGAAAGATTTTCCATGCACCATCGATTATATTAACCGTTTCAAGACTGCTGCTAAACAAAAGGAAACACTGCAGCGAATGGAAGAAGGCAAGATCGACATCATCATCGGTACGCATCGTTTGTTAGGGAAAGATGTGAAGTTCAAAGACCTCGGACTGATGATCGTTGATGAAGAACAGAAATTCGGTGTGGCAGCAAAAGAAAAACTGCGTGCGCTACGTGTGAATGTAGACACGCTCACGCTCACTGCAACACCGATTCCCCGTACGTTGCAATTTTCCCTTATGGGTGCACGTGACATGAGCATCATCAATACGCCGCCGCCCAACCGGTTCCCGATCACCACTGAAATTCATGTGTTCAATGACCAGCTCATCCGTGAAGCCATCAATACTGAGGTAGAAAGGGGCGGACAGGTTTTCTTTATCCACAACAGGGTAAGTGATATCCACGACATGGCAGCGATGATCCAGAAGCTTTGTCCGCAGGTGAGCATTGCAGTGGGGCACGGACAAATGGATGGAGAAAAGCTGGAAGAGATCATGCTTGGTTTTATCAGCGGAGAGAGTGACGTCCTGATCTCAACCACCATCATTGAAAGCGGTCTTGATATTGCAAATGCAAATACGATTATCATCAATCAGGCACAAAATTTCGGATTGAGCGATCTGCACCAGATGCGTGGACGCGTGGGCAGGTCAAATAAACATGCCTATTGCTTTTTGCTTACTCCACCAATGACAGTTCTAACGAGTGAAGCAAGGCAGCGCCTGAAAGCGATTGAAGAATTTTCAGATCTGGGTAGCGGTTTTAATATTGCCATGCGCGATCTTGACATCCGCGGAGCAGGAAACCTCCTCGGAGGAGAGCAAAGTGGTTTCATCAGTGAGATCGGCTATGAGATGTACCATAAGATTCTTGATGAAGCCATTGCTGAGTTAAAAGAAACTGAGTTCTCTGAATTATTCAAAGAAGAAATAGAAGCCAAACCATTTGTGCGTGATTGTGTGATCGAAACTGACCTTGAGATCATGCTGCCAAACAATTATGTGAACAGCGTAAGTGAACGATTGCTTTTGTACAAAGAAGTTGATGCATTGACAGATGAAGAGTCACTGAAAACTTTTGAAAAAAATCTGCAGGATCGGTTCGGTCCATTGCCTAAACAGGCGAGTGAACTCATGTCTACCATACGTATGCGATGGCTTGCAGGAAAACTGGGATTTGAAAAAATTTCGCTGCGGAACAAAAGGCTGATGGGCTATTTCGTAAATAACCCTGCAAGTCATTTTTACAATTCAGATATGTTCGGCCGAATTATGCAATTTGTGAAAGAGAACGGAAGTCGCTGCAAACTGAAGCAGGAAGGCAACAAACTCTCTCTGAATATTCAACAAGTAGAAAGCGTAAATAGCGCAATTGAGGTATTGAAGCTTATCTGAGGATTTTTGTCTTTTCCATTTTAATTCTGGTCACATTCTGAAGAGATAAGACTTGCGATTTCAATTAATAAGTAATTCTTACCCTTTTTTGAGGCAGAGTTCGGGCAGGTTCTGCCGCATTCCTACAAACTGATAACGGTTTTGACTCTAAAACGAGATTAGCATGTATTTCTACTGAATGAAATCTTACAAATGTAATTCTGTATCACATGTGAACATTGGGGTTAAGCGAAATCGCTGACCTTTATAAGCGATGTGGTGGCTTCGGTTTCAGAGGACCACCTTAAATCAAATGTGTGATCATGATAAGGGCAAAGAAAATACTTAATGGAACGATGCAACAGTACTTCCTGTTGCTCTTCGCTGCATTATTTCTCCTTGTCTCAGGATCAAATGCTGCAACCTACTATTCACGGAACAGCGCCAACTGGAATGTTAACTCAACATGGTCAACTGCCGGATATGGCGGAGCATCAGCAACAGGATTTCCGGGGGTCAACGACACGGCAAAAATCGGAAACACTTACACGGTAACGGTTAATACCAGCAGTTCGTGTGCGCAACTGGACATCGGGCAAGGCACCTCAGGCGTGGTGCAGTTTTCGGGCGCGGGTACGTATACGCTTACAGTAGGTGGAAACATCACTATAAATGCCGGCGCTTCGCTGATCTATAATACCAATAGTTCCAAGACACACATTCTGCAAGTGGGAGGTAGTTTTACGAACAATGGAACGGTTGACTTGTATTATGATGCCAACGATATAGTCAATACGACATTTAACACTTCATCAACAAGCATTATTTCAGGCAATGGTACATGGGCCCTCAATAACATAACAATCAGCAAAACAACTTCATCAGGAATCGTGGAAGTGCAGGTGAATGCATTTGAAACGGCTATTAATACCCTCACCGCTACTACAGGTACATACATCCACAACAACAGTGGAAGTTATTCGGTAAACAGCGGGAGTGCAAGTGACTTCGCAATTAACCAGAACATGATTTTCAAAGTTCCGCAGGGTACAATGTGGTTTTCTTCAATTAGCAACCGGACTTATCTCTATGGATCTTTATATGTTTCCGGGGGCAATGTTTTCATCGGAAGCACCGCCGGAAATAATGGTTTGAGGTATGATCAAACAGGCAGTAACATTCCGTACCTTGAAATTTCCTCTGGTGCTCTCACAGTATATGGCGGGATTTCATATTCCACAGGTGCAGGTTCAGATCCATTCAGTTTTAGAATGACAGGAGGTACAATTCTGCTTAATAATGGTTCAAGCGGAACAGTTGTGGAACCTTTCCTGATCAACGATGTCTCCACAAGTTCGTTTTACATGAGCGCAGGAACTATTGCTCTTCAGGCACCAAACTATGCCGGATCATCCATTGTAGACTGGGGAATCTGCGGGAATAATGGAACTGTAACAACACTTGGCGGAACGGTTCAGTTTGGAAATTCCTCAACAGCGAACAACAAAACATTTTCATTTATTCCTTATGCAAATGCAGTACAACCCAATTTTGAAGTTGCCGGTTCATCAGGAAACACAATTACCCTTGCCCCTTCAAACGGCACGTCGGCCAATTATCAACTGATGAGTTTAAAAATAAACAGCGGCAAATTTTTCGATAACCGCTCTTATGGTGGAACGAATAACGACAGTAAAAGAATGACCCTTACGGCAACCTATGATGGAGTCTATGGGTTCTACAATGACGGTACCCTCACCGCCCGAACCGGAACTGTGGTAATGGGAAGTACTGAAGTACAGTCTATGGGTGGAAGTATTGCTGCCACTTTTTACAATCTCACCATTTCCAATCCTGCAGGCGTAACACTCGAAACGTCGGAAAATGTATCGAACCTGCTTACGATGAGTTCCGGCCTGCTGAATACCACATCGGCAAAAATCATTACTTGCACCAGCAGTGCCAATGCAACGATGGGATCAGCTACCTCCTATGTAAACGGGCCAATGATACATACAGTGGCAACGTCTTCGACAACAAGCAGGAATTATCCTGTCGGAAAAGGCACTGATTACCGGCCTGCGATACTCACTGTCAATCACAGTAATAATACCTCGGTGACATATACAGGGGAAATGATTAACGCTTCGGCCACAGCGCTGGGTTACGCGAAACCATCATCCATTAATAAAGTATCCTATACCCGTTACTGGAATTTCACCAGGCAAAACGTTGCGAACTTCACCAATGCAATAATGACGTTGTACTATGACCTTGACGACAGTGTTTCAAATAAAAATAACCTCGCTGTAGTTCATGACAATGGAAGTTCCTCTTGGGTCGATTATGGCGGAGCAGGTACCGCAGACTTTACAGGTAATATAACTTCCAATACGATATCATCCTTTCAAACAAAATTTGCGCTTGGCTTTCCCCCTTCTCCGCTGCCTGTTGAACTGCTCAGTTTCCTGGTGAAAAAATCAGGAAGCGGTGTACTTTGTGACTGGATAACAGCATCTGAAACAAACAATGACTATTTTACGATTGAACGCTCTGCGAATGGTCTTGATTTTGATTCCCTTTATACTGTAGATGGACAAGGCAATACGACCCATTACAGCTTTTATCATTTTAAAGATGAAAACCCATTGCGAGGACATGCATACTACCGCTTGCTTCAAACCGATTTTGACGGAAAAACAATTTATTCCGGTACAAGGCACATCTGCTTCGATGACTTCAACGAAAAATATACCTTATTTCCCAACCCTTCACCCGGCAAGGTCCATATCACTAATCAAGGAAACACGATGGAAGGAATAAACGCCATTGTACAGGATTTGAACGGCAAACAGGTTCGTGCAGAACTGAATCTTTCTATGGATGGAAATGAGATGACCATAGACATTGACCCCAATGTTACCGGAACGAATGATTTTTTCATACTGAGCATTATTACTCCTGAGGGAATGACAAAGGAAAAAGTCCTTGTAGAGAAAAAATAACTTTTCAATACCAACACTAACGGTAAAGTCGTAAAATTACGTCCGGCAAATTTCATTTTATTCCAATAAATTTTGCCGAACATTAAGATGACACCACTGGATCAACTTGCCGACAGCCTTCATAATTACGAAGACGAGCCGGCATTTTGTATTGGAGATAAATATTATTCTTACAGCAACTTCAGGAAAACCATTGCCGGGATCCAGCAGCAGATAGCTGAAACGGGGTTGACCGGTCATAGAAATATCGGAATACTGGCTTACGACGATATCGAAACGTATGCTTCCGTTTTTGCCATTCTTTACATGGGACATGCATTTGTTCCCGTGAATCCGTTGCATCCTCTTGAACGGAATAAAGAAATTATTCATCAGTCTGACATTGCCTTACTTTTATCAGGCAAAGACGATACGATTGCGCGAAATTTATCCTCTGAAAAAACAAAACTGATATTTACGGGTGATCAATCTTCACAAGGTGATTTCATTCAGGTACCTCTTTCTCCCTACCAGAATGCTTATATCCTTTTCACCTCGGGAAGCACAGGTGCGCCAAAGGGAGTACCGATAACCATCAACAACCTGAATGCTTTCCTCGATGCATTTTTTTCAATCGGATATAAAGTCGACTACCATGACCGCTTCATCCAGATGTTCGATCTGACTTTTGACCTGAGTATCATGGGTTACATGGCACCCTTGTGCATTGGCGCCTGCATTTACACCGTACCGCCTGATGCCATCAAATATGTGCATGTATATAAGCTACTCGAAAAATATCAAATTACGTTCGCTCTTTTGGTTCCTTCCATTCTCATCAGCCTGAGAGAATACTTTCCCGAAATGAATCTTCCGAAACTCAGGTATTCTCTTTTTTGCGGTGAGGCACTCTATGAAGATATTGCAATGGAATGGTCGAAATGCATCCCCGGAGCAACCATACAAAACGTTTACGGACCGACAGAAGCGACTATCTTTTGCATGCTGTATAATGTGAGTCGCAGCGGAAACAACAAATCGCTGAACGGGATCCTGTGCATTGGTAAGCCAATGAAAAACACAGAAGTTTTTATTGCCGGGGATAATTTTAAGCCAATGCCATCCGGTGAAAAAGGTGAACTTTGTTTAAGCGGCGATCAGGTAACTTCAGGGTACTGGAAGAATGAATCAATAAATAAAGAAGCTTTCTTCAATGCTGAAGGCAGCCGCTATTATCGTTCAGGCGATCTCTGTTATTGTGATGCAGATGGCGATCATTATTACAGTGGGCGCATTGATTTTCAGGTAAAGATCAATGGCTTCAGGGTAGAACTCAGCGAGATCGAACATCATGCCCGGGGATTTTTAAAAAACCATGATGTGGTAGCACTGGCCGGTGAAACCGAAGGCCGCACTGCACAGATCTATATTTTTGCAGAGCAATTCCATGCCGGATTCGACACCCTGAACGACTATCTCAAAACAAAATTGCCTTCATATATGATTCCTTCAAAGTACTTTTCTGTCGATAAATTTCCATTGAACAGCAATGGCAAAGTTGACAGAAAAGCACTGGTAAAAATGTTCTCTTAGATTTGCAACATGGAAGAAAGACCCATCCTGATGATGCGCAAGGGAGAGCAGCGGGACATTCCTAACATCATTGATACCATTGTTGCAGCTGAGAAAAGCGGAACCGATATTTTCAGCTACAGCAGAATCTTTGAGATCCCCGAGTCTGAGATCAGAAAGTATTTCGATGCCATCCTTGCAGAAGATGTTCAGGGTCAGGAACTGTGTTATTCAGACTACATTGTGGGTGAGGTAAACGGAAAATTTGCCGGTGCTGTGGCTGCATGGATAGAAGGCGAATGCGGTCAGGAGAGTAGCATAAGGAAAGCCATGTTGCTGAATTTTTTTCTCCCAAAAGAGAAAGTACAAAAGGCCATAGAGAAAAGAAAATACCTCGACCAGGTTCATTTTGATCCCGACATTGGTACATTGGTGATTGATATTGGTCTTACCTTGCCGGAATTCAGAGGACAGGGAATATTGTCCAGGCTGATGCTTGAACAAACAAGATTATTATCTGAGCGAAGGCCTGATATTAAAATCTCACAAATACACATCATGAAAAACAACGCAGTGGCATATCATATATACAGCAAACTGGGTTATCACACTATCCGCGAAAAAAGATGTGTTGATCCTGTTATACTAAACTGGTTGCCATGCGACACACAGGTTGTGATGGAAAAAC
>JAPLDB010000238.1 GCA_026391975.1 Bacteroidota bacterium
AAGTTTTCTCTCAAGTGCCAAGCAGTACGATCAGGAGATTGCCGGTATAAACCTGAAATTAAGTTTTATCAATACCGTTGAGAAGTATATTAAGGAAGGAAAAAACCTCCGCAGTCTTTCCCCTGCAAGTATGGGGATCCAGGACGAATTATTACTCAAGTTGATCTTTCAGTTGAATGATCTGTATGTGATACGTGATAAATTATCGGTCGGAGCCACACCGGATAATCCAACGCTAGTTCAGAATGATATTGCCATAGAATCAACAAAGGCCAACCTCCTCGAAACGCTGAATAATATTAAGAAAGGGATGCAGGCATCTCAAAATACTGCTTATGGAGAATTGAGTAGGGTCGAAGGCAAGATTAGAACCTTGCCGGGGTCACAGAGAGAAGTTGTAAATATTCAAAGGCAGGTTGATCTGAATGCAGGTCTTTACACTTATTTGTCGCAAAAAAGAGCGGAGACGGCTATTCTTCTTGCTTCTGCAACATCTGACAATCGACTGATAGATAAGGCGCATGCCTCATTTCACCCAATTAAGCCAGTGAAAGGTCAGGTCTATGCTGTAGCATTGTTGCTTGGCCTGCTAATTCCGGCCGGATTTGTTTTTTTCAAGGAATCACTTGATAACCGGATAAAAGATAAAGATGACATTGAGAAAATTACCAGCATTCCACTGTTGGGTATCGTTGGTGTGAATGAAGGTGAATCAGAAATTGTTGTGAAAAAGAATCCGCGTTCCCAGATCACAGAATCTTTCAGATCGGTGAGAACCAATTTGCAGTATTTCGTTAGTGGAGCCAAGGCCTGCAGTTCAATTCTGATCACATCTTCTATAAGTTCAGAAGGTAAGAGTTTTTGTGCAATCAACCTGGCAGCGATGATCGCTCTCACAGGGAAAAAGACAGTATTGCTGGGATTTGATTTGCGTAAACCCAAACCGCCTGAAAGGTTTAACGTGAAAAGCGAGATCGGGATCAGCAATTACCTTATCGGTGCATCTTCCATTGATGAAATAATTCAGAAATCAGATATTGATACGCTTGACATTGTTCTGAGCGGACCTAAACCTCCAAATCCTTCTGAACTTCTTGTCGGTCCAAAGGTGGACGAATTATTTTCAGAACTTGAAAAAAGGTACGATTATATAATTATTGATACTCCGCCATTTGGATTGATCACCGATGCGATTGCCCTGGTTCGTTATGCCAGCGCTACGGTATACGTAGTGCGCCAAAACATGACGCATAAGAACCACCTTGAGATGATTGATAAATTTTATAAGGAACGAAGAATCAAGAATCTGAGCATTCTCCTGAATGCTGTTAAGCGTGGTCCTTCGCAATATGGCTATGGCTATGGATATGGTTATGGTTATGGCTACGGTTATGGCTATGGAAACGGATATTATGATGATGATGAAAAGCCGAAATCAAAGTTCCGTAGGATTTTTGGGTCTAAGAAGGAAAAGAAGTCCTGATAAATTTCAAAAATTCCGAAAATCAAGCTGACCAAATGTTATGCTTCCCGCCCAGAACAGATTATATTTTAAGGGATTAAATGAGCTGAGGGCTTTAGCTGCACTTGGAGTAATTTGGCATCACATTGAACTTTATAAAAACCGGGATGGAATTCCGAGTTTATTTGATACACATCTGCGCAGATTGATTTCTGGATTAGGACACAACGGGGTCAGCCTATTTTTTGTTCTCAGTGGCTTTCTTATTACTTATCTGTTGCTGGTTGAAAATGAGAAAAGCGGAACTGTTCATGTAAAAAATTTTTACATCAGGCGTGTTTTGCGGATCTGGCCGCTTTATTACCTTGTCATTTTTGTTTCACTGTTTCTGGTACCCGCTATTGCAGGTTCTTTTGAAATATTTAGAGATGGAACCTATTATTATTCCATTATTCAGCACTCGCCGGATCATTTTAGCTTAAAGCTGATATTGTTTCTATTCATCTTGCCGAACTTCGTTATGCTTATGGGATTTAAGCCAGTAGTCGGGGCTTCACAATCATGGTCAATCGGCGTTGAAGAATAATTTTATTATTTGTGGCCATGGATTATGAGAAAGTTTCAAAAAAGAACAATCATATTGATCTGTCTCATTTGGCCATTCAAATTGTTGCTTGTCTGGGCATCCAATTTTGCAGGTGCAACGTGGCATATTCAAGCACTGAGATTTTTTTCAAAGTGGCTTGTGAATTTTCAAATTGAGCTTATGTCACTGGGGGGGCTTGGGGCTGTTCTATTGTATTTTTACAGGCACAGGATGATTGCCTTGATGAAAAATTTCTGGATTAAACCGGCCATTGTCGCGGGTATTGCAATTTTGCTCAACGTGCATTTTTATCAATCACATTTCATATTGGGATTCTTTTTCTGTCTTTTAATATTATCTGCAACAATAGAAGGGGGAATGAACGTTAACAATTCGTTCTTGAACTACCTGGGCAAAATTTCGTATGGATTGTACATGTATCATCCCCTGGTAATGTTTGTTGCATTTCCGGTTATTCACATGCTCGGGATTTCCAATATAATCCTCTATAATCTTATTGTTTATACATCTGTATTGGCCATGACAGTTCTTGTAAGCCATTTGTCTTTCCATTATTTTGAAAGTTACTTTACCAATCTCAAAGATAAATTTGCCATCGTGAAGAGCACTTCCAATTATCAAAAACAGATATGAAAAAATTACTGAATAGACTGTTCCTGCTGATTGGCCGGCTTTATGATAAAAAAGTCGATGCAACAGGCCTGGCATTATTCCGGTTTTTCTTTTCGCTCAACCTTATTGCAGAAGTAACCACCCTTTACAATCTCCGCCAACTGGTCTTTGGTGGTATACCATATGCTGAGACAACCATTTCAGTTGGAACCGGACTGATTCTTTGGATTGTTGTATTGTGTTTTCTGGCAATCGGTTTATTTACAAAGCCTGCTGCAATACTTAACTATATCCTTACGTTGCTGTTTATCAGCACTGCCCATGAGTTTGAGTACCATATGTTTTATGTGTACAGTGGGATCAACTGCCTGTTGATTTTTTTGCAATCGGGTCAGGTCCTCTCAATTGACAGTCTGCTGAAAAAAATAAAATACTCCTCCATTCGCAACACCTATCAACCTCCGACTACTGTATCAGTACTTAATTATTTTGTGCCTTTGCTGTTTGGTATTGCCTTTGTTTATTTTGATTCTGTGTTTTACAAAGCCTCTTCACAGAACTGGAGAAACGGGATCGGGATGTGGTTGCCAAGTTCATTGTCCTTCGTATCAATTTCGAATAATCAATGGTTGCTGAATCAAGAGTACCTGATGTATTTTCTTGGCTATTTTACAATTGTATTTGAGGCGGCATATATCCTTTTCTTCTGGTCTAAGAAATGGCGTGTTCCGCTCATGATAATTGGCGTGGGATTGCACATAGCCATTTATTTCGAGTATCCTATTCCGTGGTTCGGGCTGGGAGTAACGGCTTTATATCTGCTCATGGTCCCTGCGAAATGGTGGACAAAAATGTTTGAAATAATCAAGCGCAAAAGGCCTGTGCTTCGCTTCTATTATGATGCTGAATGCCCTTTGTGCAAAAGAACTGTAATCGTGCTGTCCCACCTTGACCTCACCAATAGTATTGAATACCTTCAGGTGCAACAGCATTATCAACAGGATGCGCAGTTGAAGACAATTCCTTTGGAAGAATTGTTATCTGATATCTTTTCTGTAGATCGAAAAGGGAAAATTTCAAAGGGTGTTGATACATACAGGAAAGTATTCTTTTCTGTTCCATATTTAGTTCCACTTGGAATCCTTTTGTCAATTCCGGGCATATCGCACTTTGCCAGATTTGTATACCATTTTGTTTCGCGCGACCGCATTGTGGAAAGGTGTACGGAGGAGAATTGTCATATTCCCCGGCTTTTTCCGCCGCCTGACTGGGACAATATGAAAATCACACAGCGATTGAGTGTTCGGAAACTTAAAATTGCGGGAATTACTGCAGGGCTTTTAATCTGTATGATATAGCAGATGAATTCAACCATGCTGTCACCTCCTTTTCGGATTCTGAAAGAGAAGTTTATCTATCCAAGGTTTTCATTTGCAAGCAGGATCGATGATGGTCTTAAAGATGTAATGCATTTCAGTAAGTATGCTTTCGGAATAACCCCGCATCCGGTTTTTATGGATACTCATTTCAATAATTATTCAAGGATTACTGCCATTGTCAGGGTGAAAGATGATGGCAGTGAGGACTGGTTGCCAATTATAACCAAGGAAGGAAGACCTGGCAAGTACCTCTGCGGCTTCACCTGGGTTAACTGGACATTTCGTGTGAATGTAAAAAATCCATACAGTATGCATCTGGAAAATGGAATAAAAAAGTATACGGGTTTTTATCTTTATGATAATCTTTTGTCCAACGATCATGCAGACTTTAAGATCATGGTAAAACTGATAAAGCCTACAAAAAAATGGGTGAAGGATTACCTTAAAGAACAGCTGGAAACCCCATGGATAGAGGCAGGCAAGGCTACCTGGCGTAACGGTGTATTTGATCTTGACTTCCCTGACCGGGATAAATTTCCTTTCGGGAAAGACTTGTCGGTAAAAAAAACGATTGAATAGACTACCAGAATGTTGAAACAAGTTCATCGGAAAAAATTCCTGGTCGTAGGGGCCAATAGCTTTCTTGCCAGAGAAATTATCAGCAGGATAAAAGTTAGTCATGATATCACCACAGTCTTTCATTCTAATAAAGACAAGCTCTTTCATGAATTGCCTGCAGTACCAGTTTCAGAAATTGAACTATTGCCTGATCAGTTTGATGCTGTTGTTATTCTCAGTGCGCATATCCCGATAAAAGGTCTGCCGGTGAACGAACATTTATTGAATGAGGTGAATGCAAAACTTCCTGAAAAAATATGCAACCGGTTTAAGTCGGCAAAAATAATCTATGCTTCCAGCGTTGCTGTTTATGGTGATGGTGGCAGGGTGTTGAGCGAATCTTCAGCATCTTTCAATCCAACTGCTTATGGGGCGAGCAAAAAGAGAGGGGAAGTGGCCGTTGGTGCAGGGGCAAAAAACAGTATTGTACGCATTTCTTCTATGTATGGACCCGGCATGAGCAAAAGCACTTTTCTTCCTCAGGTCATTGATGCCGCACTGGAGAACAAGAAAATCAAATTGTACGGTGATGGTTCAAGAAGGCAAAATTACATCCATGTAAGTGACGTGGCAGAATTTTTTATAAGGGCTTCTGAATCTGCATCAAATGGCGTTTTTCTTGCCACAGGGGAGCAATCTTACAGCAACCATGCAGTAGCAAATGAAGTAAAAAGTATATTGAAGGGAACAGAAGTGGTTTTTGAAGGGGAGGATCAGTCAGTTTCTTTTGAATATGATGCTCAGGAGACATACAGGCGGCTTGGGTACGTACCAAAGATTAATATTCACGACGGAATTTCAGGGCTCATTCAATGGCAGCAAAAAATGTTTTAGTAACAGGGATTGGTGGTAATGTGGGCCAGGGTATTATCAGGAATATCCGTTCACTTCCTTATGATATCCGCATTGTGGGTACCAATATTGCAGATTTTTCTTCCGGAAATTACCTGTGCGATGCTTTTTACAAGTTGCCGTATGCTTATGATGATGGGTTTATCGCGAGTATGATGGAAGTGGTGGAGAAAGAAAAAATTGACCTTATCATTCCTTCAACTGATTATGAGGTCTATTACCTTGCTGCAAACAAAAATAAATTTTCCTGCCCGATAGCCGCCTCTGATGAAGCGATTGCACTGATATACCTTGATAAATACGAGACCTGGAAGCACCATAAAAAGCATGGAATTGCCTTCGCTGAGTCTGTGCTTCCTTAAAGAAAAAAAAAAAATTTTAAAGAAATTATCCTGAAGCCAAAGAAGGGCAGGGGATCCAGGGGTTTGCATATCAATCCGGAAAATCTTTCATCCTTCAGTGATGAAGAATACATGGTTCAGGAACTTCATCATGGCGAAGAAATAACAACCGCTTTTTATGTAAGCAGAGAAATAAAATTGCACGGCCTGATCACCATGAGCAGATCGCTTGAAAACGGAACTACCAGTTTGTGCAAAGTGGTATCCGCTTATGATTCTAAAGTTGAAGAGATCATATTGCAGATGATCAAACATTCAGGTCTTGCAGGGTCGGCCAACCTTCAGTCTATTGTCACTGCCGACGGTCGTATCATTCCTTTTGAGGTTAATTGCCGCATATCCGGAACAAACTCCATCAGGTCAAACTTCGGTTTTAAGGATGTCCTTTACACCCTTCAGGAGTTTCTGCTCGGAGAGGCACCGGAAAAACCGGTCATTATTCCGGGCATTGCAGTGCGTGTGCTGCTGGATGTAATTTATCCAAATCAAACAGACTATAATTCAATAAAAGATAATTCCCCTGATCATTTTATTTTCTGATGAAAGGTGAAATACAGTATATTTTATTTGATGCGGCAAATACGCTGATCCATAAACCTCTTTTGTGGGAACGCTTTCAGGGTGTGTTGAAAAAATCAGGATACCTGATTCCCGATGATGTGCTGAAAAAAAACCACAAGTTGTTAAGCGAGGCAATTCATTTTCCTGACCGGACTTCAGGTGCTTTTTACAGGAAGTTTAACGCAGAGGTGCTTTATTCAGTTGGGATCATTCCAACCGCGAAAATACTTGACGAACTATTTGAGGCATGCACCTACCTTGAATGGATAAGATTTGAGGACACAGAAGTGCTTTCAGTATTACCTGTTCCAATGGGTATCCTTTCAAATTTCAATAGCGGCCTGGAGAAAAAAGTAAGTGACTTATTCGGACCGGTATTCAGCCATGTCATCTCGTCCGAAGTACAGGGGGTTGGAAAACCTGATGAGCGTTTTTATCAGCTTGCACTGGACCGTATCGGTCTGGCTGCAAAACACATTTTATATGTTGGAGATTCAATCAAACTGGATATGGAACCGGCCCAAAACCTCGGATTCAGGACTTTTCTCATAGACAGGGACAATATCTTCCCTTTTTTCAGCAGAAGGATCGAATCTTTGAAACAAATACCTGAAATTATTATACAATGAGCATTGATGGGAGTAGAAATCAGGAAGAAATTATCGCTTGTAGTACCTGTTTACTATGAGGAAGAATGCATTCTTCAGTTCATTAAAGAAACTGAGGCAGTGCTTCAATCTCTTCCCCTGGATTTTGAATTTGTATTTGTTGATGATGGAAGCACAGACAGGACTGTTGAACTTATCAAAACTGCTGCCGCAGGAAATCCGCGGATCAAGCTTGTTGAATTTTCATACAACCATGGCAAACAGGCTGCGGTAACCGCCGGAATTAATTTTTCAAGTGGAGATTATCTGCTTTACATGGATCCGGATTTACAAGATCCGCCCGTAGAAATTCCAAGATTCGTTGCGGAGATTGAAAAAGGATACGACCTTGTTTTTGGGGTGAGAAAGGAAAAGCGTGACGGGTTGATCAACAAAATGTTTTCCGCCATCTTCTGGGGCGTATTGGAAAAATTTACAGGACTTCAGATTCCAAAAGGTTTGGCGGTTATGCGAATCTTCAACCGGAAATTTGCCGATAAATTTCTTGAATATCCCGAGCAGAATAGGTTTATAGAGGGTATTTTCATGCATATCGGAATGAAGCGAAGCACAATTTTAATTGAGCAGCGCGACCGTTTCGCCGGAAAAAGCAAATTCAACTTTAAGCGTAAAATGAAACTTGCTTTCGATGCAATTTTCGATTTTTCAGAACTCCCCTTGAAAATATCTGTGAGGCTTGGATTGTTTCTTTTCCTTTTGGGACTTATCGTATTGATGGGAATCGTTGTTGCCAAATCATTTTTTATAGATTTCCAACTCGGGTGGCCTTCAGTGATCGGGGCAATCATACTTGGATCCGGTTTGCAATTGTTTTTTATCGGCATAGCTGCGATATATATCGGACGCACTTATAGAGAATCAAAAAGAAGGCCGCTCTTTTCTGTAAAGGAGCTCACCAACATTAAGGCATAATAATCTAAAATGAAAAGGCTTGCTATAGTGGGATCAGGAGATTTGGGTCAGTTGATTGCCTGGCATGCCGAAGCTGATGGCCATTACGAGGTCGCGGGTTTTTTTGATGACTTTAAAAAGAACGGAGAAAATATTAATAACATTCCGGTGCTTGGCGGCATTGCTGATATGCAACGATGCTACAAGGAGAATGCATTTGATGAACTCATGATCGGCATCGGCTATAAGCATTTTGCAATGAGGAAGAAGATTTTTGAAACTTATGTGAATCAAATCGCTTTCGGCAAATTAATTCACTCATCTGTTTTTACAGATCCTTCATGCAGCATTGGGAAGGGAGTATTTATTTTACCGGGTTGTACGCTTGATATGAATGTTAATATTGAAGACAATGTACTCCTGAATACCGCATGCATCATCGCACATGATTCACGCATTCAGGCTCATTCGTTCATTTCACCGGGAGTTGTGATCGCAGGGTTTGTCAATGTAGGGCAGTGTTGCAACATTGGTATCAATACCACGATCATCGACAATGTCATCATCGCCGATGAAGTGCAGACGGGCGGAGGTACTGTTGTAATTAAGAATATTGACAAGGCCGGTTTATATGTTGGAAATCCGGCACGATACATACGATAGATTAATATGATTCCATTTAACAAACCATATCTTTCAGGAAATGAAACGGAATACATCCGTCAGGCTGTTGAATCCGGAAAAATTTCAGGGGATGGAATTTTCACCAAACGCTGCCACGAGTTTTTCGAATCCAAATACGGGTTTAAAAAAGTCTTGCTTACAACCTCTTGTACGGATGCGCTGGAGATGGCAGCAATACTGGTGAATACAAAACCGGGAGATGAAATTATTGTTCCCGCTTATACATTTGTTTCAACGGTTAACGCATTTGTATTGCGTGGTGCCAAAATCGTTTTTGCTGACAGCAGTCCTGACAGCCCGAATATTGACGTAACCAAACTGGCTTCACTGGTTACTCCAAAAACGAAGGCAATTGTTCCTGTGCATTATGCAGGAATTGCCTGTGACATGGATCCGATCATGTCCCTTGCTGCAAAAAATAATTTTTATGTAATCGAAGATGCGGCCCAGAGTATTGACGCCTACTACAAGGGAAGGCCTTTGGGAAGGTGGCATGCTTGTGATCAATGACGAACAATTCAGAAAGCGAGCTGAGATCATCAGGGAAAAAGGAACGAACCGTTCTGCATTTTTCAGAGGAGAAATCGATAAATACGGATGGGTGGACATTGGCTCATCCTTCCTTCCTTCAGAGATCATTGCGGCTTATCTCTATGCTCAAATAGAGAACCTGAGTAGGATTCAGGCGAAAAGAAAACTGTTATGGGAGTTATACCACCAGGCTTTGAAACCACTCGAGGAAAGAGGTATTATCAAGCTGCCCTATATTCCGAATTACGCCACCAACAATGCCCACATTTATTACCTCGTTTGTAAATCGTTGCAGGAACGCCAACAGCTGATAGAACACCTTAAGCAGGATGACATTTATGCTGTCTTCCATTACCTTTCTTTACATAAAAGTCCTTTCTATATGGATCAGTATGAAGGGAAGGAATTGCCAAATGCTGATTATTTTACTGATTGTTTAGTAAGGCTACCGATGTATTATGAACTCTCAGAAGCAGGCCTTGAAAAGATAGTGCATTCGATCAGGAAATTTTTTAAAGTTGATAATTAATTCTTTATTTCTCCTGCTGACTATATCAATGAGATGAAGATACCCGCGCTGCTATTAGTAACATGTTTGCTGGTCATCATATTGTACCTGGTATTCGGATTGTTTTTTCTGAATATCCCTTATGTGGTGCCTGATGAGGGCTGGATCATTTCGAGAGCACATTTTCTGGCTGAACATCACCGTATGGGTGATCCGCTATTCCCAATGGAATTCTCTCCCTTTTTTGATGCTTTTTTCAAAGCAGCCCCCGGAAGTCAATTGTTAGGTATTCTATCCGTTGCTATTCAGGCAGTATATGTAACTTTATTGCCATTCAATGATATTTATTCATTGCGGCTTGCATCATTTACATGGTCCCTCATTGCCTGTGGATTCACCTACATGGTTGCCCGAAAAATAGGATTGGAGAAGGGCATCGCTTTTCTCGCCGTCACTCTTTCAATTGCTGTTCCAATTTTCTTCTCGCAAATACATACTGAACGCCCCGAAATAATTGTTACTGCATTTTACATGCTTTCCATTTATTCTATGTTTCGCATTCTTGAAATGGAAACAGGCTGGAAAAAGAACTTAGCGCTGTTTCTCGCCGGGTTAGGCTCATGGCTGATCGTTGTGATGGTACATCCCAATGCAGTCGGAATTCCGGTTTCAATTGGAGGCATATACCTGGTGAGGAATTACAAGCGAATTTTCAAACCTGATGTGCTTATTCTTGGTTTCGGGCTTGTCCTTGGCATGCTGTATTTCTATTACCTGATGCAGGCACCTGCCATTATTTCAAAGCTAAACGGAGGAGGCAATCTAATGGATATTCAAGGACCCCCAATTGTGGAAAAAGGCATCAGGAGCGTGCTGGCATTGCCACTGACATTTTACAAAAAACTTTCCGGTTATAATGGTGTGACGCGCCCGGTATCATTGATCTTTTTTCTCATCTCATGCATTTCATTTTTTTTCCTCTACAGGAAAAAGAAGCAAACTGTTATCTATTCCCGTCTTGACATCATCGCTACTGCAATTGTATTGCCTTCCATTATCCTGATGTTATTTTCCGGAAGCAACGGAAAATTTCTCGTTACTGTTTTTCCTTTGTGCGCCATAATTATTGCAATGGCAGTAGGCGAACAGCTTCAGAGTTCCATAAACTTTAGGAGGACTCACTTGTATGTGCTCTGCACAGGTATCATTGTACTCTTTGCCTTCAATTTTTACGGTATGAAAAAGCAGGCCGGGTACTTTGCGGGTTATCTGGATGCAAGGAAAGAAATCCGTGAAGCGATACCGGATCATTCAGCTGTTGTGATGGGAGCCAATCTGTACAGCATTGATTTTATAGCCCAGCCATATTATTCATTCTCCGGTTTAAATCCATATATCGGCAAACCCAAACAAGCATTTTCGGAAGCAGTTGCTTCCGTGAAAGCAGATTACCTCATTGTCGAGGATTTCTCGGTATTCAGACTCAGTTCATTCCGTGATAAAGAATGGATGGATGAAATGTTTTCATTCCTCCAGACCGGTTGCACACTTGTAAAAGAGCTTCATCCTGAAAACTACGTTGGTTTCCTGGTCGGAGAACCCGGACCATTTCCGGGACAGTGGGTCAATGAAAACGCCAGAAAAAATTTTATTACCATGATCAGAATTTACAAGGTGAACCGTTAAGATTAATACAAGCGCAAAATTGGATAATCTAAAAAAGAAAACAATTACAGGCTTAGGCTTTGACTTGATAAACCGTTTTTCAAGGCAGGGGATTAACTTTGTAATCACAGTTTTTCTTGCACGTATATTAAGTCCGAGCGATTTTGGTCTTGTGGCCATCGTGAATGTCGTCATCATTTTTGCCAGTGACATGAATCAAATGGGTTTGGGAAGTGCCATTGTTCAGAAGAAAGATGCAAAAGATGAAGACTATGGTTCTGTTTTTTATTTTAACATGGCTGCGGGTATTCTTTTAACGACCGTTATTTTCTCAATAGCCGGACCTGTATCAAGATTTTATGATCATCCCGAACTTAAACAGATCATGCGTGTGATGTCATTCACATTTATAATTAATTCCTTCTGCATGGTGCGCGTAAGCTGGCTCAGAAAGCACCTTAAATTCCCTACCATTACGATTTCTTCACTGGTTGCATTGGTTGTTGGAGGAACGGTCGGAATTGTGATGGCATACAGGGGTTACGGAGTATGGTGTCTGGTGGCTCAGTCTCTGATCAGTGCCCTGGTTAACAATCTTTGTATTTATTTTCTGACAAAGTGGAAGCCTGTATTGATTTTTAAATGGCAGGCACTGAAAAACCTTTGGAAGTATGGAATCCACATGTTTGGCGTGAATGTTCTTGACACTTTTTCTTCTCAGCTGGACAACCTGATCATTGGAAAATTATTTTCTCCGGTAACACTTGGGTTCTATAACCGGGCCAAATCCTTAAATACGCTGGTAAGTGATTATTCTTCCGGTGGACTGATGACTGTTTTTTTTCCCGTGCTAAGCAGCATTCAGGATGATAAGGAACGATTTGAGAAGGTTGTATTCCGTTTCTTTCATTTTGTGAGTTTTACTTCATTCTTTATGTCCGGTTTTTTTTACCTCTGTGCAAAAGACTTCATCGTTATCCTTTTTACTGCAAAATGGATTCCGGCAATTGAGTACTATAAGATAATGGTGCTGGCAGGATTTGTATATCCACTGAGCGTAGTATTGGTGAATATTATTACCTCTAAAGGTAATTCAAGAGTCTACCTGAGGTTAAATATTATTAAGAAGAGTTTTCTGTTATTGAATTTTATCATCGGATTTTATTTTGGCATCGAAGGATTTTTGTATGGCCTTGTCCTGGTTAGTTTTATCAACTTGTCATTAAATATCATCTTTGCGGCAAATGAAATGGAAGTTAAAGCGGGATGGTTTTTCTCCATCTTTTGGAAATACCTATTGGCAGATGTCTTCATTATTTTTCTGTTTTATGTTTTCCAGGACTATTGGACGATTAATAACTATTGGTTACACATCATCGTTTTCGGCAGCTTGTTTGCAGCAGCCTATTTTACGGTTACAAAACTGATGCAGCTGGAAGGCCAGAAATTGTTCGTTATTGAGCTGAAAAAGTTGAATATTACAGGCAGGTTAGGTAAACTTTTCAGGTAATTTAAAGTATATCAGGTATGAATGATTCAATTTTTGTAACGCAGCCATCCATGCCTCCCCTGGATGAATATGTTGAATATCTGAAGGAAATATGGGAAAGTAAATGGCTGACCAATAACGGGAAATTCCACAGGCAGCTTGAAAAGGAACTTTGTGATTACCTCGGTGTTAAATATGTTTCCCTTTTCTCCAATGGTACGCTTGCCTTGTTGACTGCTTTACAGGCTTTGCGGATTACCGGCGAAGTAATAACCACACCATACAGTTTTGTAGCCACTTCCCATGCATTGTGGTGGAACAATATCAAGCCGGTATTTTCAGATATTGAACCTGCCACGTTAAACCTTGATCCTGAAAAGATTGAAGCTGCAATAACACCGCTTACCACGGCAATCCTTGCCGTACACGTGTACGGAAATCCGTGTAATACTGACCGTATAAAAGAAATTGCTGATACATATGGATTGAAAGTAATATACGATGCATGTCACACTTTTGGGGTGAAGGTGAAAGGTGTTCCTGTACTTAACTTCGGCGACTTGTCAGTGATGAGCTTTCATGCAACAAAAGTGTATAACACCTTTGAAGGTGGAGCAATCATCTGCCACGATGAGGCGATGAAAAAGAGAATAGACCTGCTTAAAAATTTCGGATTTGCAGGTGAAACGACTGTGATTGCCCCAGGAATAAATGCAAAAATGAATGAGGTGCAGGCTGCTTTCGGATTACTTCAGCTGAAGTATGTGGATGAAGCAATTGCGAAAAGGAAAAGAATATTCAGCTATTACTGTCAACACCTTAAAGGGATCAAAGGAGTTACGTACATGGATGAAATGCCCGGCGTTGAACATTGCTATTCTTATTTTCCGGTCTTTATCAATGAAGGTGAATTCGGCAGGAATCGTGATTATGTTTATGAGGAACTGAAAAAAATTAATGTTTATACAAGAAGGTATTTTTATCCGCTGATCAGCCAGTTTCCTGCTTACCGCGGACTGGAATCTGCCGCTGCCGGCAAAATGCCGGTTGCAGAGAAAGTAACAGAAGAAGTGCTTTGTCTGCCGATTTACCCCGACCTGAATTATTCGACAATTGATTCGATCATCGGGAAATTAAAAGTATTCGGATCCGGGTCATAATAAACCGGAGGCGGATAACTCTATTACAATATTTAGCCACGGATAATCTATTCTCAAGATGAAGGTAGCAGTAATGCAACCCTATTTGTTTCCTTACATTGGTTATTTTCAACTGGCCTATGCGGTGGATAAATTTGTATTCTATGACGATGTTAACTTTATTAAAAAAGGCTGGATAAATAAAAATAATATCCTGGTGAACGGGGCCGCTTCTTCCTTTACTGTGCCATTGACAAAAGTTTCACAGAATAAGCGCATCAATGAAACTGCCTTTGCAACGGAAGAAAAATGGTTTAAAAGTTTTGAGCAAACTTTGTTTTTCAATTATAAGAATGCGCCATTCTACAATGAAACAATGGAAGTTGTTCTGGCAGTTCTGGAACTCAGGAAAAATGTTTCATTTATTTCAGAACTGGCTGCTGCAAGTGTGAAGAACGTTAGCGGGTATTTGGGTATAGAGACAGTTTTCGAAAATAGTTCGGAAAAATACAGTGCCACAAAGGGGATGGAAAAAGCGATGCGGTTAATCGAAATCACCAAACTCAATGGTTCAGATCAATACATAAACCCGCTTGGCGGAGCAGAACTATACAGTAAGGAAGAATTTATTTTATCAGGTATTCACCTCGAATTTATCAAGCCCGGCGAAGTCCGGTACAGACAATTCAAAGAGCCATTTGTTCCATGGCTTTCAATCATAGATGTGATGATGTTCAACAGCGCGGAGACGATCAAAAACAATTTATTACCAGCCTATTCTTTAATATGAATACAATTGCAATTTTTGGTGCGCCGCGATCGGGTACTTCCTGGCTGGGACAAATTTTTAACAGTTCGCCAATGGTTGCATACCGCTACCAGCCATTGTTTTCTTATGCGTTTAAAGACCGATTGAATCCGCATTCTCCAGCAGAGGATGTGGATTCATTTTATACCGAATTATTGAAAACTACTGATGATTTTGTATTGCAAAGGAAAAATATCAGCGGAAATGATGAAATGCAATTTTCAAAAGCAGAGAAGGTTACACATCTTGTCTGGAAGGAAGTCCGCTACCTGCATATTATTGAAAATCTACTCGCCGTATCTGACACAAAAATAATTGGCATTATACGTCATCCATGTGCTGTAATAAACAGCTGGCTGCGCGCGCCGAAAGAATTTAAGAGCGACTGGAATCCTGATGAAGAATGGAAAAGTGCGCCGAAAAAAAATGCAGGCAGACCTGAAGAATACAACGGTTATGAAAAATGGAAGCAAGTTGCTTTTCTTTATTCAGACCTTTTGAAAAAGTATCCGGATCGGTTCAGGTTGATCCTCTACGAAACTTTGCTTCAGCAAACGAACAGGGAAGTAAAGCGGCTTTTTGATTTTGCAGGACTGGAATTTGGAAAGCAAACGGAGGATTTCATTTTGAAGAGCATGTCAACAGGCTCCGATGATCCTTATGGCGTACTCCGGCAGTCTCAGGAACCTGATAAATGGAAAGCAGAACTTGCTCCTGCAATCAGGGAAGCCATCCTGGCAGACGATGATTTCAGGAAGCTGAATCAGTATTATCAATGGGAGAATTACAGCTCATGAAAATCGAAGGCGAAAATTTCCCGCTTGTTTCAGTATGCATACCAACATACCAGCATGCACCGTACATCAGAGAGTGTGTTGAAAACGTACTTCGCCAAAAAACAGATTTCAGCTTCGAAATAGTGATCGGGGAAGATGCTTCAACCGACGGAACCCGGGAAATTTGTCTTGAATATGCTGAGAAATACCCGGATAAGATTAGATTGTTTCTGCGTTCCAGAGAAGATGTCATTTACATCGATAACAGGGCTACCGGAAGGTTCAATTTTACTGAGACAATGAAAGCTGCCCGCGGAAAATACATTGCGCTGTGCGAAGGCGATGATTACTGGGTAGATGATAACAAGTTACAGATGCAGGTGGAATTCATGGAAAAAAATCCCGGGTTTTCCCTCATCCATACCAACGTGAACCATGTTAACAGAAATGGAGTGGTGGTATTGCCGGCACCTCTCAATTATAAAGATGTGATGACACATGAAGAGGTTTCAGGCGTAATTACAGTCCAGACACTTACCATGGTATTCCGCAAGGATGCATTGGGGATCTTGCCGGCTGAATTCTACAAGGTATTTAATGCTGACCTTTTCCTTGTTGCCATGCTGAGTGAAAAGGGAAAGGTGAAGTTTATCAATGCAGTCACGGGATGCTACAGGAAGCATGAAGGCGGAATTTTTACCGGGATTAATTATAAAAACAGGTTGATGAACAGGATGGATACACTCAACACGATGCTTCACTATTTTTCTTCATCTAGAGTGAAACAGAACATGAAAAATGCCATTAGTAAATCATACGGACGGCTACTTTATGCTGATCTTTCCATGCATAATTATTCAGAATTTTTCCGTTTACTTTTAAAAACAATTTACTTTGACATAACCAACTTCAGGTTTTCATTTGTTCATTTGATTAATCATGCGCTGAAAAAATTATGGCGAAAATAACAGAGCCTTCAGAAAGGATTTATTTTTTCACCCCTTTCTGCATATTGAGAAACAGTACCAATCGCATTTTCGACATGCGGATGTGTGATGCATTTGCAGGTGCCGGCACAAAGACGACGATGATTTTCCCCTATTTCTATATGAAGGAGAACCTGAAGCGGGACGATATCTTTAAATCATATGACTGCAAAAACACTTTTGGTATAAGGATTCAATGGACACCTCTTACTTCAAAAACGCCGGATTTGCTGAGGACCCTTATTTTGCTAATTGCATTTTCAATCTCTACGCTGAGACTGATCATTGGAAATACCGGTCGCCTCAGGAAAGTGGTTGTAATTTCAAGGGAAGTAATTCCGCTGTTGCCGATAATTTTCATGAAAAAAATATTCGGCAGTCTTATGCCGGTGAAGATCGTTATTCAGTTGCACGAGTTGAAGAAAAGCCGGCTACACCGCTGGGCTTACCGGCAAAGCACCGGTTTGATGCCGAATGTACCCATTGCCAAAACCATTTTGCATGAACGTGACAGTATCCCAAATGAAAAGATGCTAGTCATGAATGCTCCGATGGTAGACTTTATCCCAACAGATTGTTCGAAACAGCAAGCCAGAGAGAAAATCGGATATAAGTCCAATGCACCCCTTGTTGTTTACACAGGCAAAGTCGGAAAAGGGATTTCCGAACTTGATTACATTCTTGAAGCTGCTGCAATGCTTCCGCAGTATCATTTCATATTTACAGGAGGAAAAGATCATGTGGTGAAATTTTTCCGTGAGTATTGTGAAGGCCGGAAAATTAGCAATACCACATTCACCGGTTTTTTTAATGAAGTTTCAATAGTCAGGTATTATCAACTTGCTGCAGATGTACTGGTGAGCTATTATAATACCAGGGATCACCTTGTAGATTTCAATTATCCTCAGAAAATTCAGGAGTATTTGTCAACCGGAAATGCCATTGTTACGCCTGACTTTTCAGCAACAAGGGAAGTGATCAATGAAGGCAATTCATTTATTGTTGAACCTGATGACCCGAATGCTCTCGCAAAGGGAATTTCAGAGGCGATTGAAAATAAGGAGCTTGCGAACATAAAAGGCGCTGCAGCTATTCAGAGCTCTAAAAAAATTACCTATGACTCAAAGGTCGCTGAATTCCTTGACTTTTTTAAGAAGCTTTCTTAGCCATTCAGTTGTTTGTTTTTTTACGGAAGGTCACGCACATATATTCACGATGGTGAATGCTGAATTTTATTAATGTGCACTTGAAGAGATTGAAAGGTAAACCGCAAGCGGCAATTATGCAATGGATAGATCTGAAGAATTTTTTCGGGGCCTAAGAAATGAAAGGTGCTTTGCCCCTCAACCGCAGCCAAAAATAATGAAACAGTACAGCAATCGAATTTGAAACTGCTTTCCCTGAAACGCTTGGTGATGGTGCTCTGTAATGAATGGGAATTTCTGCGTAGCGGGTTTTGCGAAGCAGATAGCGTAATTCTGTCTGATAAAAATGCGCTGTTGATTCAAGTTTATAGGATATAAATTTTTCGACGACACCTGCATGAAACCCCTGGTACCCTGATGTCATATCATACATTCTTGTGCCCAGTAAAATATTTGAGAGCAATGTTCCGAACTTCGAAAGAAAGGTGCGCTTCCAGGTCGAATTATATATGGATCCCCCATTGATGAAACGGCTTCCAAATGCACATTCATTCCCTTCGTTAAGTACCCTTAGAAACATTGGCAGTGCACGGGGATCATGGGACAAACCCGCATCCATTTCAATAATAAATTCATGTTTTTGATCATATGCTTCCCGATAACCTCTCATATATGCATCAACTACGTTCTTGTTTTCAGGAGCCCAGATCGTAATAAACCGACTGTCCTTTGCAGCAAGGCTTTTGCATAATTCCAGAGTAGCATCCTTTGAAACGTTGTCCACAATAAAATAAACTTTGCCTGAATCCAGCATATTCAGGGTTTCTGTCAGGCAGGTTACAAAGGGGAAAAAATCTCCCTCTTCGTTTGCCATTGGTATGACCAGTGCGAAATTAAATTTCATTTTTCAGGTTCTGCTTTCCAATGGTTTTGTAACGATATTTTGAGAATCTGCTTTTACCATCAAACGTCAATCTTACAAAATATTTTTAACCGGAGCATGGCCATGTTTGAAATTATACCGTTACGGTATCTGTAATAGTCCAATGCGCCTTCCGGTCCACAGGACTCCTTATGGAGCTTTTGAAATATACTACTTCGGTCATTACTTAGGCAACATTTGGAATACTTATCAACCTGCCAATTTCGATTTTTTTTATGTCGCATACCCTACGTAGTACGCAGTAACAGCTACTCTATCGGCATTATACCTGAAACTTTATTGGATTAATTTGACCTGAGTAATTGAATTACTTTTAAGTTTTCAGGGCTTAAATCTCAGTTCTTTCGGACTCCTTTCATGAGGTTTTTCAAATACTTTTGTTACCTCACAATGGCGCTCTCAGAAAATTATTCATTTCGTTCACGGCTGCTGAATTTTTTCAGGTCAGGACAGCTTTCCGGATGGGATAAGATCCTGGTGAGAATTTCGCCGGAATATGTTTACAGGAGGAATTCAGAAGTAATTTCAGGGGAATATAAAAAGCGCAGAACAACCGGATTCGGGGAACTTAATGAAGTCATTGCAATTGAGGATTATTCGGGGTCAAATGATGTTGCAATAAAGATCGCATCATATCTGCAAGCCGCGGCCGGGGATGCATTGATTGGTGCGTATGTTCATGGAAGTATAGCTACATCGGAAGAAATATCTTATAGTGATTTTGACGGACTGGTGATTGTTAAGAACGATTGTGTGATCAGTTCCGAAAAACTCATCACTTTGACAGCCGCATTAAAGGAAACGGAACGCATGATGCTTGAGATGGATCCGCTTCAACATCACGGATGGTTCATTTTGACTGAGGATGAGTTGGCCGACTATCCAGAATATTATTTTCCGCATGCACTTTTTCAATATTCCAAAGTCCTTTTTGGCGCAAGAACAATTAATATCGGATTGCGGAAAGAAGGGTATTCTGCTGAATTTAGCCGATCATTCCTGAATCTTTCTCAGAGTGTTTTGAGGAAACTGGAATCAAAAATATTTTTGGAAAACAATTATGTATTTAAGAATTTGTTGAGTGAGTTCATGTTACTTCCGGCAGTCTTTATACAGGCAAAAACCGGAAAAGGTATTTTTAAGAAATTCAGTTTTGATATGATCGGGAAGGAGATGGGTGAAAAATATGATGTCATGATGGAGATCTCGGGGGTCAGACAGAAGTGGCAATTCAAGGGGACTGAATTGCTGCTGAAAATGAACAGGAGAATGAACATTTTCTCACCTCACCGATATGCCAAATCGCTGTCAGGAAGTGTGCCTGATGAAGTTAGAAATATATTCGATGACGCAATGCTGAAAAGGATGAGAGAATTCGTTATGGACTTAATTGGGAGGTTAAAACAATGAGTATTCGCATCATCGACTTTCCTCATTCAATTCCGGAAGCTGCCTACAGGCAGGCGCTTAAGTCAATGACAGAGCGTGTTGTCCGGACAAAAATGGCAAAAGCTGTTTACCAGGTAGGAGGAATAAGTAGTCCGGGTATTTCTGACCTTGACATGGTAGTGGTTTTTCAAGACAATGCCATGGTAGAGGAGAACCTGTTGGCCGGATTAACGAAGGAGGAGCAGTACCTGTTCATCCATAATCTATATGGAATTTCAGAGCGTAAATTTGCAGAAGCGGAGCAGTTTGCATTTTATCATCAGTATGAATTGCTTGCCGGTGTTGATTTGAGAAGCCATTCCCGTCTTCCGGCTCCTGACATTGAAGAATTGAAAATTCAAATAGCGCTTGAGTTCATGGTAAAGATGCATGTAACCCTTTTTCTTCAGAGCAGTTATGGCGTGCTCAGGATGCGCGATCTTCTGCTGCATGTAAAAGCATTGCAATATGATCTTGATTTTCTTGGGGTAACAGGGGATAAAGTGAATCGCCATATTTCACAGGTTTTGGAATGGAGGAATAGTTGGTTCAAAAGCCTCCCTGCTGAAAGGGATATCCTTGCATGGTGGAAAGCGTTTTACACAGATTTTGACCGATTGCTGAGAGACAAGTTTGCATCGCTTCCGTTTTACCTGCCTGCGCAGACGTCATACAGTATTGCAAAAAATATTTTACTTCTGCCTTCTGAGGATAGAATTTCGTCATCCCATAAAGGGCTCATTTTGCCTAAATTGCTTTCCCTGATCGGAAAAAAATATTTTCGGCTGCAGAATCGCCTGAATCGCTTTCAATTTAATATTCCTGTCAAATCAGATCACTTTCCTGATGTGATTGAAAAAAAGTTTCGTTTTGAAAAAGATATTGTTGATTACAATAAAAAATATTTGCCCCACTTTCTACCAATCACTTCCAGTTTGCATGCGATATGAATGAAACCGATGAGGGAATAATCCGTTAATTGACCATTTGACTGACTTGAAGGGGTGGTTAATAGTCAAAAGGGGAAGTAGTGAGTGAAACAAGCTTGCAGTGCCTGTAAGGGCCTGTTTGGCAGATTATTAGAGTTTGGCAGTTGATAGGGTAAAATTCGTGGGGATATATCCTATAAGTCAAAATTTTTTATTGAAGGTATTGTATTGCAATTGATGAAAAAAATTTACTGGCAGAGCCGCACACCTGTTTTATTTAAAGCCGTTCAATCCGGCCATTTACCCGCAGGAGCCAATGGGGGCAATGCCTACGATTTTCATGCAGCCATGGCATTGAAGGAAGATTTTGATCTTCAAATGGACGAAACTGCTGTGATGAAAAAGAGTGATTCATTCCGGTCTTATTGGTGGCGTATGGCGCACCATTCCATTCATACAGATATACTTATCTGTGAGCCATCGCCGATTGTTTTCGGAAGAAGAAACAAAAAGGCAAAAACTGTTGCGATGATTCACCACATTGATGACGACCTTGCCAATTCCTCACTAAAGCATAAATGGTTTTTTGACCGTCTGAAAAAAAGATTGTCCACCAGCGTAGACCTGGTTGTCACTGTTTCCAAACACTGGGAGGAATATTTAAAGGAACTTGGTTGCAAGCGGATAAAAATTATTTATAATTCATTTGATTTGCATGATTATAATGTCAGTGACGAAGAGGTAGATGCGTTCATCAGCAAGCATAATTTCAGCAGCGATGTTCCAATTATTTATATAGGTAATGCGCACAGACAAAAGGGAGTATATGAAGCTTATGAGGCACTTAAAGATAAAAATTATCAATTGGTAATGTCAGGATCGGTTAATCACGCAAAGGACCTACCAGTAAAATTCCTTTCATTGCACAAGCGCGAATACCTCACTTTGCTAAAAGCGAGTGATCTTGTAATTACGCTTTCAAAGATGACTGAAGGGTGGAATCGCATAGCGCATGAAGCCTTGTTAAGTAAAACACCGGTCATAGGTTCGGGAACCGGTGGGATGAAAGAGCTGCTGGAAGGAGCAAGACAGGTCATTGTGAGTGATCCGAAATCCCTGGCGGAGGAGGTGGAAAACTTATTAAAAAACCGGGAACATTTTTCATCGCTCGGATATCAGTATGTAAAAAAGTTTGACAATCATTATTTTGTTTCCGAGTGGAAGAAAGTCATTCGGGAAATAACAGAAGAATAATATGTGCGGTATCAATGGCCTTTTTAATTATTCGCAAAGTTCACTTGGCAATGAACTGATGTTGATTGAAAAAATGAATCAATGTATTGCACATCGCGGCCCGGATGACAAGGGTACATGGAGCGATGCGAAAAACCAGGTTCACTTAGGGCACCAGCGACTCAGCATCATTGACCTGTCGGCGCAAGGCCACCAGCCAATGAAAGCCCCGGCAGGAAATGTCATTGTCTTTAACGGTGAAATATACAACTACAAGGAAATCCGTCCACTTGCGGGTGAAAGAGCGTACCAAAGCAACAGCGATACAGAAGTAATACTCAGCATGTATGAAAAATATGGAGAGCAATGCCTCCGGTTTTTCAATGGCATGTTTGCATTTGCATTGTGGGATGAAAAGCGGCAGGAATTATTTCTGGCCAAAGATCGTGTAGGGAAAAAACCTTTGTACTATACTACGCAGGGTGGGGTGTTTGCTTTTTCATCTGAAATAAAAGCATTGCTCAGCTTGCCCTGGGTGAGGGCGGAACTCGACGAAAAATCATTTTATCATTTTCTGACTTATAACCAGCTGGCTCCGCCGATGACGATGTTTAAAAACATTTTCAAGGTTCATCCGGGTTACAAAATGGTTGTAGGGAAGGAGGGAATAAAAAAGTATGAGCAATACTGGGAAGTTGAGTACAGTGATCTTTCGAATGAATCTTTTGAGTCATTAAGGGATCGTACCTATGATGCGCTTGAGAAGAGTGTGAAGTACAGAATGGTTTCTGATGTTCCGGTAGGTGCATTCCTGAGTGGAGGTGTTGATTCAAGTGCCCTGGTGGCAATGATGAGCATGCAAAGTTCAGTACCCGTAAAGACCTATTCGATAGGTTTTGAAAAACAGCCTCACTACGATGAACTTGAATATGCGAGAAAGGTTTCGAAGTTGTTCAACACAGAGCACTACGAAAAAACGGTTTCAGCTTTGGAGATCTGTAATTTTGTACCTCAAATCGTTGACCTATTTGACGAACCACTTGCGGATTCCACCGCGATACCCATTTATTTTCTCTCTCAAAAAGCGCGGGAAAAGGGAACCATAGTTGTGCTTACTGGCGATGGCAGTGATGAATTATTTGCAGGATACAGAAGTTATCTGCGTTACCTGAAAAACTATCCGCTTTTTCATACGTACTCAAAATTACCGCATGCCCTTAAAAAAATTATTTCCTCATTATATAGTATGGCCGGTGAAACTTCGCCGGCGCGTGAAATGTTCAATCGTGCTGCGTTGAATCAGGAATTTTTCTGGGGTTCCGCCACTAGTTTTAAGGAAAGCATCAAAAGGAAATTTCTTAGCAAAGATTTCCGCAACCGGTCACAACATTGGAATTCATATCAGATCATTGAGGAGTATAAAAGGATGTATGAGGCCATACCTAAAGATAATAGTGAAGATATTGACTGGATGTGTTACCTGGGATTTAAAATGAATGATACCAATCGCTATTTGTATCGTTCTGATAAGCTGGGAATGGCGCACTCCATAGAGACGCGTGCTCCGTTCATGGATTATGAACTTGTCAATTATGCATTGAGTATTCCGGGAAAGTATAAGATCAGAGGGGGCGAGCCGAAGTTTATTTTGAAAAAAGCCCTCGAAAAAATTCTTCCTCATGAAATATTATACAGAAAAAAGATGGGTTTTTCCGTTCCTCTGAGAGAATGGACAGGTGGGCTCATGACAGATTTCGTTCAGGATAACCTCCACGAATTTTGTGTGAATACCGGGCTCTTCAATGAAAGTGGATTAAAGCAAATGGTGAAGAATATCAGAAAGGGCAATACCGATTCGACAAATGACCTTTGGACAATTTATTTTTTAATGGCCTGGTTTAAAAGATGGTTAAATGCCTGATATGAAGCGCGTCCTACTCATATCGAATGTTCCCCAGACCTACCGCATCCCGTTATTTAACGAGATAGAAAGGCAGTTGAATCAAAAAGGGATTCAGCTTAAAGTGGTATTTGCCTCTGATGGATATAAGAGGAGGAAGTCGAAAATTGATTTTTCGGAAATGAAATTTCAATATGAGATACTGAAGTCATTTAAGATGAATTTTGGGAATGTTGAGAAGACCATGTTCACCTATGGAGGCATCAGTAATTTAATTTCAGAGTACAAACCAGATAAGATCATTGTATTGGGATTCAGTCTTGCAACAATTAAAATATTCCTGCGGTCCTTCTTTAAGAAAACTGATTATGTTATTTGGAGCGGAGCGCTTATAATGGCAACGCAGAAGTACTCAATCATGCGTCAGCTACTCCGGCGTCTTTTGATCAGAAGGGCTTCTGCTTTTGTTGCTTACGGATCGAAGGCAAAACAATATCTGATCGATCAGGGAGCATCGCCCGAGAAAGTTCATATCGGCATTAACACGGTTGATTCACGGTTCTTTTTTGAGGAAACAGATAAGATCCGTGCTACCCTTACTCCTGATGTGAAAAAACACCTTCTTTACATAGGATACCTTGTTCCACGAAAGAACGTAATGAAACTTATCGATATCATTGAGGAACTTTCTGTTGCAAGAAAGGATTTTGTTCTTGACATTATCGGGGATGGATCAGATAAACCATTACTGGAAAAAGCAGTAGAAGAAAAAAAGCTTGGCGAATTTGTAAATTTCCACGGATTCATTCAGCGTAACGGCTTGCCAAAGTATTTCGCTCAAAGCGCCTGTTTCCTTTTCCAGACAGATTTTGATGTATGGGGTCTGGTTTTAAACGAGGCCATGGCTGCGGGACTTCCTGTTTTGTCATCAGTTAATGCAGCGGCAACATATGATTTGATTGTTGAAGGGGAAACCGGTTTTGCAGTAGATTATAATGACAGCAATCAAATTATTGAAAAGATCAAACTCATTCTTGATAACCCGGACTTATCTAAACGGATCGGAGACAATGCCCACCGCCTGATCACCGGGAAAGCAAGTATTGCAATAAGTGCACAAGGATTTGTAAACAGTGTTACCGGGAGCGAATCCGATTAAGCAAAAAAAAAATTAAACATTTTTTGCTAATATTACGACGAGGATTATGAAATTTAAAGAATGGTTTCAATGGTTTAAAGAGGTGCCTTGGGCGGTGAAGTGGTTTGTTATCCTCATCCTCCTCAGGCCGATCATTGATAATTTTTACAAGTTAAAGGAAGTCAGTCCATTCTTATCACCCCTGAATATTGTGGGTGCTCTTACGCCTGTTCTAATATTCTTAAGCGTTATTTCAAACAAGTTGTCTGTGAAGAGTAGATCGGGTGTCGCGATCTATTTTTTTATTTTTGGATTTATCGTCATTGTGAACTGGGTAATTCTTGATATTCTATTTCCTGACATAGACACAATTGGTAATTCAATTAAAGCTGTTACTCCGCCGCTTTTATTGTTTTATCTCATGTACGTAATCAGATCTCAAAGGGATTTACATGGAATGCTTGTTACCTTTCTGTACTCCGGAATTTATATGGCAGGCATGCTTTTTTACGAGTACATTTTCGGGTCAATCAGCGGTATAACGCTCACGGAAGGCCGTGGTGGCGGCGAACGATTTACAGGTGTCTACAATGACATGATGAATTATGCCATTTACATTTCAGGAGCGATGCTAATTGGTAGCTATTTTTATTTGCGCAACATTTATTCAATGTCCAAGTCAAAAAATTACACACTGAAATTTGCAATAATCATAGCTATTTGTGTCATGGGTCTGGTCGGAATAAAACACGTTGCTACCTGGGGCGTTTGTTTTGCACTTTTTTGCTTACTCGCCTTATTTAATCTGAAAAATTTCAAAGGATTTTTTGTGCTTCTCTTTGCTTCGGGAATATTTCTGATCTTCTTCGGAGAATCATTTTATCAGAAACAAATTGAACCCTTAATTGGAAAGGAAATCAATGTAGCAAGCGGGGATTATGCTTCAGAAGGTGGTTTGAATGGACGAATAGGTAGATGGGAACGATACTTTGATGTTTGGTTCAATGATATGCCCTGGTATAGCAGATTTTTGGGAGTTGCTACATCAGGAAACCATATTTCCCTTGTCATGTGCGGGGCCGGAATGCATAATGATTATGTAAGGAATTTATTTACAGCGGGAATAATTGGCCTTGTATTTTATATTGTATTTCTCTTGTTGATCCTCTATCGTTCAATGTATTTCAAAGCCCCTGAGAAGTTTCTTATTGTCGGCTCAATTGTTATGGTCTTACTTTATTCGGTATCAACAGTTCCATTGGCTTATTCATCATTAATATACTTCATGCTTTCAATCTTCAGTTTTGCTTTGCTTCCGGTTAAAAAGGCATATCTCATTCAGCCATGGAAGATGAAAAAGGTGAAAAAAAGGAACAGGTTCCAGCCGGCAATACATCAGCCGACTCAACCGGCCCAGTTAAGTTCCTGATTAAATCGTTACTTCCTGTGTTTACGCACGGCATCAAGCATAGTCAGATTGTGCTCAAAACAAAATGTATGTGTGCCATTCATTTCCGAATTCCATAATGGCTCAATGAAATCCACTTCAATCTCATGGAATTCATTTTCGTTAAGGGTAATAATTTCATTCATGCGGATGGCATATCCATAAGTGACAGAGCAATCCTGTGAAGGCCGGTAGATTTTATTTTTGTAATGGAAGATCTTTCCTGCAGGCCTGGCTCTTCGTACATCGCTGACAACAGGGTTTTTTGTATGTGCTTCCCACGGACCAAACGGTGAATCACTGTGGAAAATAAACAGCTCATCATTCCGGCTGATGCTGCTTCCCTCCGCAATGCCGGCAAACAGCCACCATTTATTGTTGTACCTGAATAAAGTCGGGTCTACAGCTTTTACATTTTCAAGAATGGTCTGATGAAATACCCATTGATCCGGAAAGCGGGTGCATTTATACAATTCAATCGCATTCTTACTTTTCGTCTCAGGCATCATGTAGAACGCTCCTTCATGTTCAAACACGAAAGGGTAGGACAGGTGTACATCAGATTCCAGGACTTTTCGGGGTTGCGACCAGTTTCCTTTTTCATCCATCTCAATAAGAGCTATATGTGCATTTTTTTGTGAAGCAATTTTTTCCTCAAGAAAGATGTAATAGCGACTGTCTTTAAATATGACAAAGGGGTCTGCCCAAAAGCGATCACGTGGTGGCAACATTTTTTTTAGCCGCCGCATGCTTTGAATCACTTCGCCGTTTTTGTTCATTCCAAAAAGGAGAAACCATTGGTTGCGGTAGAAGATGCTTTGCAGGCCTTTGGAAAAGAGTTTCCATACCAGTCGTGTTCCGAATAAAATGACCTGCATATTGGTTGCACGGGTGTATAGTGGGCGGTCATAAAAACTTAAGTCCCGCCGGTGCTGTTGTTTCAGGTAATCAAAACCATGCATGTGGAGCTCTTTCAGCTTGCGGTTAAAAAACCGGCCTGACTTCCAGTAGAACGAATTCTTACTGAGATTTACAGAGTACTTATGTGTGGCAGCATATGATTTGAAAAGCAATGTTCCATTGTCAAGTTCCTCTGACAATACCTGAAGGATGGTTCCTGTTACCGGTTGTCCTAAATACATTTCCCAGAATCCCGGTGGCCCTCCTCGGTTCACTTTATTGTCACCGTGATGCAATGACCAGATTCCGTATGTTGTTGCTGACAGGATTTCCCCTTTAAGAATGCTGAAGCCCAGCCGGATCAAAACATCCACATTGTGTTTTTTTATTTCAGCAATATCAGCCTGTGGAAACCATTGAGACAAACCTTTGGCTACGGGAATGACTGTGACTTCAGGAATCCCTGCTAAAAATGCAGTCAGATCAACTTGCTTAAATGCGTCCGGCTTCTCTTTGAATAACCGGCTATCAATCCTGTCGTAGAGATAAGATAACAAATATTTAAACCGCGAAAAGAATTTATTGATGGTGAATTTATTACCAGGCCTGTTTCGCTTATCACCATTGTAAATAACCAGGCTGAGTTCAGCATAATCGCTTTCTGAAATTTCTTTCAGCACATCAAATGCCCAGGCACTTGTGTTTGCCCGGTTGAGCATGACCCCGACCCGTATCTTCTTCTGTGAATGCACTTCGTGTATATTTGTTACCCGATAAAAGTATTTATTTACTTAAAGTAATGGCGGTTAGGTAAAATTGATATTCAACATCCGATTCCTTGGATTTGAGGAAATAGTTATTCAATTTTTTTTTTTGGCTGCAAATTCAGGTTTCAGATTTTTGAACCAACTGTCCTCACAATATCACCTACATTCTTGAATTCAAGAAATTCCCTCATCTTGAATTTTATATTAAAGTCTTTTTCTATTGCTGATATAATGGCAGTGTAATTCAATGAATCCCATTCTTCCACATCTTTATTGCTTGTGTCCATAGTGATTACAAGCGAATCGTTTTCGAAGACTTTCTTCATGAGGC
>JAPLDB010000064.1 GCA_026391975.1 Bacteroidota bacterium
TACAGAATATGGACCTGCTGCAAGACCCGTGATGGATGAATTGCTTCCGCCATTGCTCCATGAATATGTTAATGTTCCTGTGCCGCCTGAAGCATTCACACTCGCTGTACCGTTGGCTGTGCCGCAGATTGCAGGAGTGGATGAACACTGTGCCATTGGAACAGGATTTACAATCTTGCTCACTATATTGGATTCTCCGCTATAGGTTGAACATCCACTTCTGCGTGAGCAGCGCAGGTAATATGTGGTTTGCGTAATAGGACCCGGTGAATAACTTGAATTCGTTGCCCCCGGAATCAATACCCATCCGTTGTTACCATTGTTCGGAACGTTTACATAGTTGTATAACCATACATATTGTATCGTGCCTAATCCTCCTGATGGGTCAGCTACACTCACTATTGTGGATGGAGTAAATGGTCCGCAGTGACTTTCATCATAGCCAATCGAGCCCGGATCTGTTACCTGACAGCATACAGGACGTGCAATGGTTGTTGCCTGTGATGAGGCTGTACATCCGTTACCATCTGTTACCATTACTGAATATGTTCCATCTCCAAGACCAGTGATACACTGTGTGGATCCTGATGGACTCCATACATAAGTTACAACTCCTGTGGCACCTGTTACATTGGCACACATGCTGCCATCCAAACCACCATTGTTACATGATGGCTGGTTCACCTGGTCGATGATTACACTTACTGTTGATCCTTGTGATGCAACTGTTGTGCTGCATGATGCTGAACACTGATTTGCATCTGATACTGTTACAGAATATGGACCTGCTGCAAGACCCGTGATGGATGAATTGCTTCCGCCGTTGCTCCATGAATATGTTAATGTTCCTGTGCCGCCTGATGCATTCACACTCGCTGTACCGTTGGCTGTGCCGCAGATTGCAGGAGTGGATGAACAAAGTGCTGTTGGAACAGGATTCACAATAGAAGTTGCCTGCGCAGAACCTGAACATCCGTTTGCATCAGTTACAGTTACACTCACTGTGGTTGCTGTTGAAACAGTAATACATTGTGTGGTTGCGCCTGTGCTCCATGCGTAAGATGCAAAACCGCCTGTTGCACACAACTGTGTTGAGCTACCGGAGCAGAATGAAAGCGTTCCGCTGATTGATGTAGTTGGCGAAGAAGGCAGGGTTAGTGTTGTAGAATTATTGGCAGGACAACCATTGGCGTCAGTTGCAGTTACAGAATAAGTATTTGCACTAAGTCCAGTTGCACATTGTGTTGTTGCACCGTTCGACCATAAATAAGTGAATACGCCTGTACCTCCGCTTGCATTTGCACAAGCGCTTCCATTGCTTCCGCCGCCCACACATGTCGGATTAACAGGAGTAATGGAAACTGAAGGGAGAGAATTCGGTTCAGTCACCGTAAACGTTCCTGAAGTTGAACATCCGCTATTGCTTGTTACTGTTACAGAATAAGATCCAGCTGTCAGACCACTGATGGTTTGTGTTGTTGCACCGTTACTCCATAAATAAGTTGGATTGGTTCCATCTGTACTTGCAGTAATAGATCCGTTGCTTCCACCTTTGCAGGAAACATTGGTAATATTAGATGCGGTAACCGAAATAATAGTAACGATGACAGTCTGGTCAGCAGCATTCGGAAGAATACATGCATCACCACCGATAATTCTGCGGAAAATTGTTTTTACAAAAACCTGCCCGATATCAGTTCCGAGGAGATTTTTATTTGTAGCTCCCGAAATATTCGTCCAAAGACCTCCGTTGTTTATGCTACTTTGCCACTGGTAAGTAGCAGCAGAACCCAAAGAAGGATAAGCTGAGTTCACACCATTGCGAGAAATGGTAGGTAATACATAAGATGGCACAGAGCCGATAAGATCAGCAGGGACAGCACCATAGCAAATCGTTTGATCATCATTGATGGTATTGCCGGCAAGATCCGGAGGATTTGCCCATACAACCAGTCCCGGTTCGTATGGCGTAGTGCTTACGCGTGTTACGTTTGGACCACCTACAGTAAGCGGAATATTGTTTGATTTTGAAGTTACAATCGTATAGATACGGCAATTGGAAAATTTAATTCCGCGTTCACCAACCGGATCATAATCATCCGCCGAACCACCATAATATGTGCTGAAGTTGAGCGTCGATAAAGTTGAGTTAATTTTCAAAAATACTTTGTCATTACTTCCAAGATTGGTTGTCTGTAGCGGAGTGTTCGGCAATGCAGAAACCGGGAAATTAGTACTATTGGTATATCCAAAAACATATACATCATTGTTAAGGTCCGTATTCAATCCCATCATATTCACTTCGTTTCCGGAACCACCAAGATATGTTGATGCAACAAAATGCTGATCGGTATCCATCCTGCAAACAAAGAAGTCATTTGTACCTCCGCCATAAGTGGTGTATAATCCACCTGAAATATTTGATGCTTCGAGGCCACCGGTAATTCCACCGAAATAAAGCTGTGTCTTAAGCGTATTAAATTCCATGCAAAGAATCGATGTCGATTTGGAAGAAGCGGACTGGAAATAAGAAGACCAGCGTGTAGCGCCTGATGAATTGAGCTTTTGAATAAATCCGCTTTGAGTTCCGGCAGCTGCTGACTGGCGGGCATTGCCCGTTACAGGAAAGTTTGTTGATGTGGTGTAACCGCCAACAAATAAATCGCCTGAACTGATGTCCTGCACCATGATGGTTGGCTGGTCAATCAGACTGCCTCCATAATTTTTCATCCACGCAACTGTTGAAAGATCTGCATTGATTTTAAATACACATGCATCAATGTCTCCGTTGTTTGTATTGCTGGCACCGGTTCCGGGAAATAATGTCAGAAGGTTTGTGCTTTTGGTATTACCGCAAATTACAATATCTCCTGATTCGTTAATTCGCAGATCAAATCCGCCGTCGTCACCATTTCCACCAATTACAGAACTCTTAATCGAGTTACCCAATTTATTAATCTTCAGGATAAAAAAATTATCCGTTGTTTGAGCACGGTTGTCAATACTTGCACCGCCGCCATTGAATGCTGTTCCGCCAATGAGCGGAAAATCGGTACTGGAGGTATAACCTGTAATGTACAGGTTTCCATCAGGTCCCTGTTCCATTGCATAAGGGTTGTCATCACCACCACCACCAACATAAGTCTGCCATACACGAGTACCGCTTAGGCCAATAGTTGCGGGCTCTGTGTATTTTCCAATAATCATTTCCAGATTTCCATTTGCTGAAATATCAAAAGCGCCGGGGGTAATCTGGTCTGTAGTTCCAACCACACGTGCCACCATATAAATAGCGCCATCGCTAGGATCAACCCAGATACAGTGTCCATGGTTGTCGCCGCTTGAATTTGTATTTACCCATGTAGCCCAACGCAATGCGATCGGATCAATTACCAATGCCTGTAACGCATCATATTCGCCCAAATTGAAAGAAAGTACATTGTTGTTTGTCACTACAAAGTTCGCAGTGATTGATTTCTGTACGCCATTTATCTTCTGATAAACAACCGGTGCAGGAAAATCCACGTCACCAACACTTGTATGCATCACCAGGTGACCATTTTCAGCCACACTCATCGTTTCAATTCCATCAAAACGGATTGCAATTTTATTTTTGTCAAAACCGGGTTTGCAGATAATATCATATTCCAGTGAAGCTTCCTGTGAAGGATAATAGCGCACATCGATATGGTTGTACACATTATTGTACCATACTTCAGCGTAGCTATTCACATTGGAATGTTGTCCGCCGGAATTCATATAATTATTTACGTCAGTATGTACGTCTTTGGCTTCGACGCTCATCTCGGAAGAACTGTTTTGAAAATTCATCATCCAGGTATGACCTTTCAGGTGTGATGAAAGTGCTCGCCACGGTTTTCCGTTTTTAATGTCTTCTTCAATCTGCTCTCCTTCCTCCTGTCGTGCATTCATAGTAGCAGGATCAAAAGTGCTGATGATCATTCCGTGCTCAGTAGCCACGGCCTGTCCAACAGGAAAATCAGCCCTGTACAACACAGGCGTACTGAATTGCCCGGCATTTTGAGTAAAGTAGATTTGCTTGTTGTAGTATTTGAGAATACTACTGATGTCAGGAGTTGCAGATGCAGTTTCCTGGGCAAAAGCTGCACTCGTTGCAATGCTGAAAGCCAGAGAGGCAATCAAAAACAAGTTCGCTGTTGATCTGTTGGTTGGTAAAGTAATTTTCATGTAAAGGGTAATTATGGATTAGATTTATAGGGCTTTTGATTATTTATTTTATAACCAGACTAAAAAAAATTTTAAATTTTAAATAGTTGTTATTTAATATGGATTTCATTTTGTGACTAATGAATAGAAATAAAAATGAATGTAATATTGTAGCAAAACTGAATTAATTTTTGAGGCCTGTGAATGTATCCTTATTTATATTAGAATATTCATGTTAATGTAGATTTAATTTTCAGAATGGACGGATGTGCTAAAAAACTTGGTAAAAGTTATGAGTCCTTGTTAAAATCCTCGCATGGATTGAAAATCAATATTCTAAAGACCAAGAATATCAGAAAAATATCAAGGAATTGGACCCTGATTCCTTTCTGTTTCGCTGTAATTGATACTTTCGCAAACAATATGCTCTCCCCCCGCCGACGTTTGATTATTGTCATCAGCTCAGTTGCCCTTGGAAGTTTGGCTGCTGCCGGGTTAATGAAACAGCGTTTCGGAACGTTAAAACAGGAAAACGTCAATCAGCTGCTTTTCAACTTTGTTTTTGCCGCAGCAATTGTGATTGGCATTGGGGTAATGCTAAGCAAGACAAACAAAAAGGATAATCCTTAGCGTTACCGATCCGGTACATTACAGGAAACATTATCGGATTGATTTAAACCGTGCAAGGGTATTATTTTATCCTGACCAGGTAGTAGTTCTTCTTTCCTTTCTGGATCAGAATATATTTCCCTTTCAGCAAATCAGAAGAAGAAATGTTTCGGTTCAGGTCATCAACCTTAGTTTTGTTGATAGCCACTCCCCCGCCCTGCAGCATTTTTTTTGCTTCTCCGCGCGAAGGAAATATCTGCGAAGTATCAGATAGAAATTCAATCATGTTGATTCCGGCATCCAGCTGCGACTTTTCAATTTCAACCTGAGGCACTCCTTCAAATACACTCAGCAAATCGTCCTCCGACAAATTATTTAATGCCTCTGCTGTACCCTTGCCAAATAGAATTTCAGAAGCTTCGACAGCTGCCAGGTATTCATTTTCAGAGTGTACACGGATGGTAATGTCCTTTGCCAGCGCCTTTTGTAAAATCCTTAGGTGAGGCGCTGCATAATGCTCCTTTTCCATGGCTTCTATTTCTTCCTTCTTCATCAACGTAAAAATACGGATGTACTTTTTCACATCTTCATCAGATGCATTCAGCCAGAACTGATTGAATTTATACGGAGAAGTTTTCTTTGCATCGAGCCAGACATTGCCGCTTTCTGTTTTTCCGAATTTGGTGCCGTCCGCCTTCTTTATTAAAGGAGTAGTCAAGGCAAATGCTTCACCGCCTCCTTTTCTCCTGATTAGCTCTGTTCCGGTAACGATGTTCCCCCACTGGTCGCTGCCACCCATCTGTATTTTAATTCCATTGTTCTTCCAGAGAAAATAGAAATCGAAGCCCTGTACGAGCTGGTAAGAAAACTCCGTGAATGACATGCCCGTTTCCAGCCGCGACTGAACGGAATCCTTTGCCATCATGTAGCTCACTGTGATGTGCTTGCCAACTTCTCTGATGAAATCAAGAAATTTAAAATCTTTGAACCAGTCGTAGTTATTTACAATCTCAGCAGCATTGGCTCCTGAACTGAAGTCAAGGAATTTTTCCAGTTGTTTTTTCTGGGATGCAAGGTTAAACTGAAGTGTTTCCTCATTTAACAGATTTCTCTCTGCAGATTTCCCGGAAGGATCGCCCACCATTCCTGTTGCACCGCCAACTAATGCGATGGGCTTGTGTCCGCATTGCTGGAAATGAAGCAAGGTCATGATCTGCACAAGGTTGCCTACTCCCAGTGAATCGGAAGTCGGGTCAAAGCCAATGTAGCCGCTTACACTTTCTTTATTCAGCAGTTCTTCCGTTCCCGGCATGATATCCTGCAGCATTCCACGCCAGCGCAACTCCTCCACAAAATTTTTCATGTATGTGATTTGGATGCGAAGATATTAGTTCTAACGGAAGCTACATCAACAGCCATTAACCACGGAGAAAATGAGATTCACGGAGATTTTCCTTTGTGTCCCGATAGCTCCCGACACATAGGGACGGGACTCTGTGTCACCTTGGTTTATTTTCAAGATCCAAAAATTGCAGTTAAGATTTAAATTCTTAATTCTGCATCTTGAATTCATCATTATGATCTTAGTAACAGGAGGAACAGGCATCGTTGGCGCAAGGGTTTTATTCGACCTGGCATCGTCAGGAAAAAAAGTGCGCGCACTCCGCAGGTCAACCTCGAATGACGACATTCTCAACATGGTGTTTGACGGGAGGAGCGACTTACTGAATCAGATTGAATGGGTGGAAGGAACTGTGACCGACGTTTATGACATTATGAAGGCAATGAAAGATGTGGATGAAGTTTACCATTGCGCTGCCAAAGTTTCATTTCATGGCGATGACAAGGATGAAATCATGAAGGTGAACGTTGGGGGTACGGCCAACATGGTAAATACGGCACTTGAGCTGGGCGTAAGAAAGTTTTGTCATGTAAGTTCAATCGCTGCACTGGGCAGGGTTGAAGAAAATAAAATGATGGATGAAAATGTTTTTTGGAAATCCTCAAAGTACAATTCAACTTATGCCATCAGCAAGTACAATGGTGAACGTGAAGTGTGGCGCGCCAAGGAGGAAGGATTGAATGTGGTGATTGTAAGTCCATCCATTATCATCGGGCCGGGTAACTGGAAAACGGGCAGCAGTGCTATGTTCAGGCAGATATGGAACGGAATGAAATTTTATTCTGAAGGCGTAAATGGCTTTGTTGATGTAAGAGATGTTTCCGCTTGCATGATTGGCCTCATGGAAAAAAATATTTTCGGAGAACGGTTTATTGTGAATTCAGAAAACCTCAGTTACAAGCAGATATTTAACATGATCGCTGACAGTTTTCAAAAACCCCGGCCTACGATAAAAGTGAATGGAATGCTGAGTGAACTTGGATGGAGGGCAGAAGCGTTACGTTGTTTTATTACCCGCAAACAACCTTTTATCACCAAAGAAACAGCGCGCAACAGCCAGCTTAAGTGGTTTTATTCAAACGAAAAAATTAAGAAAACACTTGGCATTAATTTCATTCCTGTTGCTGATGCTATTGCCAATTGCGCAAAGATCTTTGTCAAACGGGTGAACTAAAGCCACCCTTTCTCAAAGATTTCTCTCGTATGGTAGCTGATGATGATATCCGCCCCTGCACGTGCAAATGCAAACATATTCTCCATTGTAATTTTTTGTTCATCAATGTAACCTGCTTTGGCTGCGGCTTTCACCATGCTGTATTCGCCTGAAACGTTGTAACACGCTACCGGCAATAATGTGCTTTCACGTACTGTTTTAATCACATCAAGATAAGCAAGTGCCGGCTTCACCATAACAATATCTGCTCCTTCATCTTCATCCAGTTGTGCTTCACGCAATGCTTCTCGAGCATTTCGGAAATCCATCTGGTAACTTTTCCTGTCCCCTTTGCCTGGTGCGGAATCAGCGGCTTGACGGAATGGGCCATAATATGCAGAAGCAAATTTTGTTGAATAGCTCATGATGGGTGTATTCACGAAACCACTTTCATCCAGCAGATTACGAATTGCTGCAACGCGCCCGTCCATCATGTCGCTGGGTGCAACCATGTCGGCGCCGGCTTGCGCATGTGCAAGAGACATACGTGCCAGAATTGGTAGTGAAAGATCATTATCAATGTAGAGAATCTCCTCCCCTCTCCTTTCCCGCCCGGATGACGCGGTCGGACGGGAGAGAGGGGCTGGGGGAGAGCCCATTCCGCAATGGCCATGCATCGTATAAGCACACAAACAAACATCCGTTACTATGAACAGATCTTTTCCGAATTTTTTCTTCAGCTCACGCACGGCATCTGCCACCACAGAATGTGCGTCATGCGACGAATGCGCATCTTCAGATTTTTCTTCTCCAACACCAAACAATAATATTTAATGCTGGCAGATCTTCGATCGACACGGCAGCAAATAAATCAGAGCCGACCTGCTTGTGCAAATCGGCTCTGATTTCTGACAAAAAAATTAAATCTTCTTATTCAATTGCAATCCTGATCGTCTTTGTCTTTTCATCATTCGCATCGACAGTGAGGAAATATATTCCCCCGGTGACATCAAAGAGGTCAAATGTTACAAGGTTTTCTCCTTCCACAGAAACGACTTCTTTTTCTGCAATTGTTCTTCCAACCACATCAAGCACCTTGAAAGCATACCGCCGATTTCCGTCCGAAGCAAACATTACACTGAATTTTCCATTTGTCGGATTCGGATAAACTGTTACATCGTTGATCATTTCAAACTGCTCATCACCAATTGTTCGGCAGTTAAGATTGACAGCAATGGATTTTGAAGCGATGGAAGAAGAACCGCAAAGATTATTTGCTTTCACAGTGATGGTTGCTGATGCGGATGTTGCTGTTGTATATTTTACAGTAACAGCGCTGCCTGTTGCATTTCCTACAAACTGGGCGCCCCCTGAAATGGTCCATGTATAAGAAGTGGCTCCTGTGACTGCTGCAACACTGTAGCTTACTGAGGTCTGGGTTTTGCAAACAGAGGAGGATCCGGTGATACTTCCGGGGGCGAGCGTAAGGGCCGAAACCGGTAGCGTAGAAAGAGCGCTTGAACCACATCCATTATTTGCCTTTACAGTGATGTTACCGGATCCCGTAAAGCTATTCCCATAATTTACGCTGATAGAATTTCCTGTGCTGCTGCCGGAAATTGTTGCGCCGGAAGGAACAGTCCATGTGTAAGAGGTAGCTCCTGCAACAGCAGCAACAGAATAAACTTGTCCCGACTTGCGGCATACATTGGATGTTGGTCCTGTTATAGTTCCCGGTGTATTTGGTTTTGATTGAACCGCCAAGGTAGTAGCCGGACTATTCCCACATGCATTCGTTGCATACACAGAAACATTTCCTGAAACAAATGAGGAAGGGAAAGTTACGTACACTTCCCACTCTCCGGCGGCATTCTGTCCGGCAAAAGTGAGCGGATTTCCGGAATGTCCGAGACCGTCAGAGATCACACAACCTGCAGGTGCAGACCAGGTATAGGTTGCTGCTGCAGGTATCTGATTAATCTCGTATTCATAAATAGTTGTTCCTCCGCAGACGCCAACTGTAAGATTATCAGATGCATGATTGCTCCAGGTCGGCGCATTTGCAATCGCGCCATAAACAATTTTTGAAACACTGCTGCTGGTTCCAATACAGTTAACAGCAGCAACAGAAACTGTTCCGCTCGCAAATCCTGAAGAGGCATTCACAACAATTGAATTGGTTCCCTGTCCTGACGAAATACTCAAACCTGTTCCACTTACAGACCAAATATAACTCGTAGCATTGGTAACATTAGCGATGGAGTATGTTGATGAAACAGGCGCACACATGGTGGCTGAACCTGATATTGTTCCGGGCGTTGCCGGACTTGCGGTGTAACGTGTAATGTTCTTTGTAACAACAGCACTTGAACCGCAGAAGTTATTTGCTTTCACAGTAACTGTTCCGCTGGTGAATGAACTGCTGAAACTTACAGTAATTGAATTGGTGGTAGATGAGCCAGAAATTCCGGACGACAATGTCCACGTGTATGATGTTGCTCCGCTTACCGGGGCTACACTGTATACGACCCCGGTTTGATTTCTGCAGGCCCCGGAAAAACCGATGATGGCGGCAGGAGCAGCAGGAGCAGATCCTGACCGGACGATTGTTGCGGACGCTGTACCTGAACAATTACGACTGTCCTTTATGGTAACACTATAAGTTGAAGGAGCAAGGGATGAAATTGTTTGCGTTGTTTGCCCGGTTGACCACAAATAAGTATAACCCGGTGATCCTCCCGTGGCATTCACTATGGCAATTCCCGTATTTGCAGAACAGCTTGATGCAGTTACAGAAGTTGTTCCTGTCACGGCAGCCGGAACTACAATTGTGGCTGACGCAACAGCTGTACAGCCATTTGCATCACTAACAGAATAGTTGTAAGTCCCTCCAACAAGATTGGTGGTTGCAGTAGCATTATAAGTATATGGAGCAGTTCCACCCATAGCAGCGCGCAGCACGCTTCCTGTCTGCCCGTAGCATTGCGGTTGAGTCGCTGTAGCTGTTAAAACCAACAACGCAGGGGCTGCACTGATTGTTACTGAAGCAGAAGCAGTACATCCATTGGCATCGTTTACAGTATAGGTATAATTACCGGCAGCGAGATTTGATGTTGCTGTGTTGTTGTAAGTATAGGGAGCAGTTCCTCCAGATGCGGAGCGAACAACACTTCCCAATTGCCCGAAGCATTGTGGTTGAGTCACAACGGTATTCAATACAAGTACAGCAGGAGCAGCATTGATCGTTACATTGACTGACGCTGTGCACCCATGTGCATCTGTAACAGAATAAGTATACGTATTTGCTGACAATCCGGTAGTAGCTGTAGCGTTATAATTGTACGGAGCAGTCCCTCCGGATGCAGAACGAACAACACTTCCAAGTTGCCCGTTGCAGGCAGGTTGTGTAGGTGTTGCTGATAAGATAAGTTGAGAAGGTGGTGCAATAATGGTCGCTGCAGCTATGGCTGTGCAACCATTTCCATCGCTTACATTATAGTTGTAAGTGCCAGGAGCTAAGGATGAAGTTGCGGCACCTCCATAAGTATAAGAACCGGTTCCTCCTGAACCCTGAAGTGTTACACTACCGCTTTGTCCGAAGCAAAGTGGTTGTGCAGGTGTTGCCGACAGTGAAAGTGGCGCAGGCATTGTCAGGCTTCCCTCCACGTAACTGATTGTATAATTTGACGGAACAAAAAGTTGAGCACCGCCCGGCACGATCCGGTAAATTCCTGACGGCGGCACCACGCCATCTCCGACAGGTATATAATTCTGATCATAGAGCGTATAAGAAGGAGGAACTGAAACTACTGTTGCCGCAGAATCACCATACTTAAAGCCGGAAAGTGTGGACGTATAGGTTGGCAGGGTAGAACAGGCCTGTGTAAAATTGTCAGCGGTAATGGTAAGTGTAGCAGGTGTTACATTCAATGCTCCGTTAACAATTGTAAGGTAATAGTTTGTCGGTTGTTTCAGCGTGCCGGAAGGAACGATGGTATGGCTGCCAACATTGATCTGGCTGCCGCTTGCAGGAGCATAAGAGAAGCCTCCGACAAATATATCAGTATCAATATCATCATACTGATTTCCTGAGATGACGGAACTGTATGCTGGAGGTGTTCCATAAACAGTGCTTGTGTCATTTGCATTAACCTTAATTTCATATGGGTTCACGAACAGATGTCCCGGATTATAAGTTACTGAGAAATTTGAGCTCAAAAATCCGCCGGGAATAATCCAGTGACTGCCTGCAGTTAAGCCGGTAATCGCATTGACGGAGATCATCTCGAAACTGGAGTCAGGATTTTCCTGAGTATCGAGATCAGAATCATGAATGATGACAGCTGTGTTGGTATTGCTCATCCCATCCAGCTCTTCACCGTTTACGATTCCGTGACTGCCATTGGCAATTCCCCTTGAACCATTTGCTATTCCATGACTGCCATTGACCAAAGCAGATCCATCAACAACAGAAACGCTGTTAGCAATACCACGTGATCCATTCGCAATGCCGCGCGATCCATTCAGTAGAAGGATATCATTAGATAATGATATTGATGCGCCGTCGGCATTATACTGAACAAGTGTCTGGTAAGGCAGGTCAATCACATAGGTTGTATCGGGTGTTGTACCGTTTGCAATACCCCTGCTTCCATTTGCAATACCCCTGCTTCCGTTTGCAATTCCTTTGCTGCCGGACATAAAAGCCAGGTCATTGATATCTGACTGGGTAAGGGTGGCATTATTGTATTCATCCCTGTCATCAACCAATGCAACTTCCTTAACGAGTGAGGGCTCATAAGTAGCTTTCAGGTCGGCGAGAAATCCCGCACGATCAGCCGAAGCAATATTGCTGTCATCATAGGTATAGGTGAATTGAATTTGCGATCCGTCAATTTTATCACCATATAAAACTGTTTTGTCAACGGGTTTAATTGCCAGTGGCATCTTCTGAATTTCGAGTGTGCCATCAATAAAGTGATAATCATAGCTGTCAAGCAACGCTGCGTCATTCAAATCATTTGGGTCAAGCGGATTGATCGAAGGCCGGATATAGTAGTATCCAACATTGCTCGAGCCGTTGGCAAGAGTGGAGAATAAAATATTATCCAGTTTCAGATCAGATAATGAAAGCGCAGTATTTTCAATCGGGATACCATTCACCTTAACGCTGGCAGTAAAAGCCGGATTTGCTTCTCCGTATTTTCTTGACCGGTCTGCAGCTGTTATGGTCAGCGTTTGCCTCGATGATGCATAAAAGAAAAGGGTATCAGAATATCCTCCATCTAATCCACTGCTGGTGGTCGGCAGGTTGTAAACCTGCACTGCCGGGTTGCCTGTAAAATCAGGAACTTCTGCAGTAAGGTGGTTTGCATTTACAAATGTTGTTGGAATTGAAACTTGCCGCAGCGTGACACTAGAGGCTGAGTTAAAATATTTACCATAGACGTCCACTGTAAATGTTTGCGATCCGGGTGTAACATTACCCTGTGGCGCCATGCTGTAAAATAAAGGCGCCGGTGTTGCAAAAGTACTTATGGCAAGATCGGCCTGAAGCAAACCGGAACCGGAACTCGTATCATCACCGGCTGTTCCCATATCAATGGCTGTTGCTTTCAGCAATGACTTCATTGCAGCAGGACTTACTGTTGCTCCCAGGAACCTGGTTTTTGCTTCCATCACAAGCGCAGCAACACCGGCAGCATGAGGAGCAGCAGCAGAAGTTCCAAAAAAGTTTGGTTTGTTATCACCTTCAATATCGAGCGAACCAAAACTAACGGAAGTATTTCCTCCATCAGGTGCGGTGATGTCCGGTTTATTCCGATCCTGGCCATTCACTAAATGGCCACCATGCGAAGAAAATGATTCAAGCAACGGCGGCGAAACCTGGTAGGCAGGAGTGCGGGTGTATCTTGCAGCGCCAACTGTAATTGCATCAGCACAATTTGCCTGGCCGACAATCGTTGATGTACCGGTATTGAATTCTTCTATTGATGGGTTACCTCTGAAAACGATATACTTGAATTTCAGGTTGGCTGTACTTCCCCAGGGCCGTCGGATCATGATGTTTGACGTAACCGGTGAATTTCCTTTTATCTGGAAAGTCAATATTTCAATTGGATCGCCCCAGTTGTTTTTCCGGTTATACCCATAAGAAACGCCATTGTTATTAACAAGGAAAATATCAAGGTCGTCTGTTGCACCCGGAAGTTGATTGAGTGAATAAAAATCATTGTCCCACTGCAATACAAATGTGTAAACACCCGGGTTAAGGACTATTTTCTGAAGGGTATCTCCTCCTCCAAAGTCATGCACTTTGTTGATTGCGCCACCCGGATTAAATACACCGGCGTATGACCGTGAACCAAAATTTCCGGCAGCAGTGAAATAACTAACACCCTGTGCGGCTACATCTGTAATGGCCTGAGAGATGATGCCGTCCTGAAAGAATGGTTCAACGGCATAAGTAATGTCATCTACAATAATATTGCATCCATCAGAAGCGAGTTCACGGATTCCTTCAGCAAAATCCGCCGGACTTACAAATCCGGTCCGGAATTCAAGAGAAGCTTTCGGCGCTACATCGTGTAATATTTGCAGCATTGCCCGGCCTTCGTCGCTGACATTTCCATATGGATATTCTTTAAGAACGTTAACGGGGGAATTGTTCCCGCCGCTTCCCGGAAGGTCGCCATTGTTGACATCCTGTGATGCCGGGTTGCCGGAAATTTTATTGTAGCTGTCTGAAAGCACTCCAATCTTTATTCCCTCGCCGCTAAGATTGAAAATTTTTCTTGTTGTATCGGAACGCTGTGCAACATCTCCTCCGGTATTAAATAATCCGCTATTGAGAATCGCCGGTATTGCATTGCGGGAAAAATTCAGTAGCCCGTGTGCATGCAGCGTGTCAAGCAGCGGAATATTTGCGATTGGGTAAAAACCGGTTATGATCAGGGTCGTATCATCCGTTATCGGATCCGCCATTCCATAATTTACTGTTTGTATCAATGCCAGCACTGAATCATAGTAATTAACGTCTGGTATTACATCGATATATACATACCCATCATCATTGACGGTCACGACCTGGCCCGATGTGGTATCTCCTGCCGCAGGAGGATTGTAATATATACCGGTCAGCTCAGATCCACTGGATGAGCTTGATGTTCCTGTGCCGGTAGGATCGATAATCGTTGTTACACATTGAATTTCAGAAATGGTGACGGAAGCCGTAGCCGAACATCCAAAGTTGTCAGTAACTGTTACATCGTATGCTCCTGCAGGAAGAAGATCCAGATCTTCAGTGGTACTTGAGTTGGACCAAAGGTAATTAACCGGTGCCGCAGCATTTGAAACACTGAGATCAATTGTTCCAGCCGGGCTTTCTATACAGGAATTTGTGCTGGTGTAGGCCAGCTGAATATTACAACAACCTTCATCAATTTGACCATCACAGTTGTCATCAATTCCATTGCCGCAAATTTCAATTGCATTGGGATTAATGCTTGTGTCATTGTCATTGCAATCAGTGCTGTCTGTTACATAGCCGGGTGGTTGTGTGCAGGCAAGGGTAGAAACTGAAATATCTCCATAGCCATCTTCATCAGCATCAGCGTACCACGTAGTTGCCGGTGTAACTGTAATGGTAACTGAAGCGCAGGGGCCTGGTGAACTGCAGCCGCCTTCACCTCTGGCATAATAGGTAGTTGTAACTAACGGTTGCAATGATACTACGGAACCTGTTGCAATTGATACACCACCACAGCTGCCGGCATACCAGATCCAATCGGAATTATCATTCAATTGTGATGATATAGTGTCTATCGTCACCGTTGCACTATCTACACTGCAGATTGTTACTGCGGAAAGAGGTATAACCGGGGCATTGGCAGACAAACAAGGACAGGTGAGGTTAAAAAATGCACCCGCGTCCTTGCCGGTACTCCAGTTTGTATTCATGTAAGAAACATTATCAACCTTTAAGCAGGAAAGCAACGGACATGATGTTGCATTAAAGAATGTAAGGTTGCTGTTGTTTCCGTTTTGAATATTTAACGATGTTAATAATGGGTTAGCTAATCCGTTGTAATACGTCAGCGCTACGTTGTTCGATAAATCCAAACTGACAAACTGTGCGTTATCGCAAACAAAAAAAGATAAAGCTGTATTGTTTGATAAATCAACAGTCGCCATTTGCGTATAGCTTATAAGTAAGCTGCCTAAGACAGGATTCTGTGTTACATCTAAACTTGTTAACGGGTTTTGGAATAAGCTCAGGTACGTTAAATTGGGATTACCGGTCACATTAACACTGGTTAAAGCATTGGCATAAGCGGTTACATCAGACAGCACCGGGTTAAGGGAAAAATCCAGACTTGTAATGGAGTTGGTGTTGCAATACAATGAAAATAATGCAGGGTTGTTGCTAAAGTCTAAACTTGTAAGATTGTTGTTATAGCAGAATAAAGTATGTAAGGCAGTATTTGTGCTCAGATTTAATGTGCTTAAATTATTGTGGTGGCATATCAACTGTAACAAGTTAACATTGGCACTCACATTGAGCGGCACAGTAAGGTTATTGTTGTTGCAGATAAGCGAGGTGATATTTACAAAAGCCTCAATACCTGTCATGTCCTGTATGCCAAGGTTTGCCACATTTATGGTTCCATAAAAAGCAGTGGCTTCGGAGCATTGAATCTCGCCATCGCTATTGGTATTGATTGCCGGATTGGCCAACAAAGCGTTTTTAAAGTTTGTATCCGGAATGCTTACATTACAGGGAGGTTCACCAATCTGAAAATCACCGAATGAAGTTAAAAACACTGCCTTTATCGAATAAGGGGGTGTGGCAAGCCCGACCAAAGGCAATGTCCAGTTGGGAGCATTATATTTTCCGATTATAAAATTATTAAAATTGGAGCCTGCATCCACATCTCCGGCTGTCCAGTTAAACGTTACGTCACAGTTGCTGAACGGCATTCCAGAAGCAGTAAACACCCAATTGCGGTTCACACTCTTTGCAGGATTAATTCCCGATGTGGCAATGTTTGGATGATCGTTTCCCTGAGTGCTCACAATGAGATTTCCTGATGATGAAATGTTATTAAAATCAATTATCACGGGAGTATAATTTGCAGCATCGCCAATATAAAAGTTTACGCCGTTCTGAGATCCTGCAGGAAGATTGCGCTGTATTTTCCCATCCACATAGCTGTTCCCTGAAGGGCCGTCAGCTATAGCGCCCTGGTCAAGGATAAGTGTATTTGATCCCGTATGAATTATTCCTGTTCCGAAATGCATATAAAAAAACACGGTAGGGCTTCCGTTCAGAATTAATCCGCTGGCATTGCTAATTCTCAGCGTTTGTATTTGACCGTTTCCGGCAAGTGTTTGTGCAGCGCTTCCGCTAAAATTTATTTCATTGTTTGATACCAATCCGTTGTTAGTAAAAGTAGTTCCGGTATAGTTGATGGTATTTCCGGTAAGTTCGGCTCCGCCGGAAATATTATATGCACCGCTCTGTGTTGTTCCCGGTTGGCTTATATTTAAAACTCCACCTAAGATGCTTACCGTTCCGGCATTATTAAAACTGATGTTTGCAGGAATGTTACAAGTGGATGCAGTTGTTTTTATAAAACCACTACCGGGCATATTATTAAATGCAGGCGCAACCGGAGAGCCATTTAATCCAAAACTTGCATTGGTAGAGAGATTAAGTACGCCGTAATTATTAAACTGTACGCTGTTGGCGAACAACAAAGCATTTGTCCCTGAACCCCAATTTACAACTCCGTAATTATTAATGGTGCGTGTATCTCCAATTATCCGGCTGCCCCCCCCTGTACTTAATGTCACTGATGATCCTGAAAGAAAATTAGTTGTTCCTGTGCCTCGCATGTTTCCATTCGTCCATGTAAAAGTGGCTGCGTTTGCTACGTCAATCTGGCCGGCACCTTCAATAAAACTTCCAGAAAAAGTCATTGCGCCATTTACGATTAAATCTGTCCCGGCAGTATCAGCAACCTGAAGTGTGCCACTGCTAACTATTAGTGTGCCGCCCGGATCGACAACCGTCTGGTCGGTAACTACAGTTGTGTTCACTGTTACAGTATGTGTAGTCCGTATGGAAACTAAACCCGCCGTTGTTGCTGATGGAGGCACTGATGCTACAATCCAGGATGCTCCATTGTATACTTGCCAAATGGAAACAGTTGTCCAGTTTCCTGAAGCGGAAGTACGGTAATCGCCGGCAATTTGCGCATTGAGAGTACCGAGCAGGCAAACAACACATGCTATGACAAGCAATGTACGTTTTGAAAAATTGCGGACGAATAAATTCTTAATTTTCATGGTATTGGTATTTATGGTTTGCTGATTCTTTTTTAGTACAAGAGTTCCGAATTGAACAAACGACGCTCTCCCGGATAGTAAATCGCCGGGCCTTGCATTTATCGGAAATGAAAAATACACTGCCAATAAATGATTGAATATTTTTCTCTTATTATTACTTTACGAAAAATACTTTTTCGAATTTTACTATAAAAATAGGACAGTTTATCGTGTTAAGCGCGAAGTCTTGCACACATGGTTCAGCCACAAATATAAATTATAGCCCTTGAAATGCAAGTATTTTCAATAAAAACTTCATATTATATTATTCCTGTAAGCCGGAAAAAATATTCGTCAAGTTATTACGCACGTTCGCGGAAATGCCTTTGTTAAAAAAAAAATTTCAAGCCGGTTGTTGAATCGTAAATTAAATTGATGTCGGGTCCTCGCGCCAGGGATTTTTTAGCGGCGACACCCCGGAATTTAAAACTTCGGGAATCATTTCCATTAGAAAATTTGCGGCTTTACATGCAGGGTTCCCGAAAATTTGTCGGGCTAAATCACAAAAAAAAGTTGCCAATGCACAGAACGTAAACATCCCGGGCAAGCCATATACCCGTTGTATTACATCCACCCCTTTTCCAAAATCTCTCTTGTATGATAGCTGATAATTATATCTGCCCCGGCACGCGCAAAAGCATACATATTTTCCATCGTAATTCTTTGTTCATCAATATATCCCGCTTTGGCTGCGGCTTTCACCATGCTGTATTCGGCTGAAACGTTGTAACAGGCTACCGGCAATAAAGTGCTTTCACGTACTGTTTTAATCACATCAAGATAAGCAAGTGCAGGCTTCACCATTACTATATCTGCTCCTTCGTCTTCATCCAGCTGTGCTTCACGCAATGCTTCTCGTCCGTTTCTGAAATCCATCTGGTAACTTTTCCTGTCACCTTTTCCGGGAGCGGAATCTGCTGCTTCACGAAACGGGCCGTAATAGGCAGAAGCAAATTTTGTTGAATAACTCATGATGGGTGTATTCACGAATCCGCTTTCATCCAGCAGATTACGAATTGCTGCAACGCGCCCGTCCATCATGTCGCTGGGTGCAACCATGTCGGCGCCGGCCTGTGCATGTGCAAGGGCCATACGTGCCAATATTGGTAGTGAAAGATCATTATCAATGTAGAGAATCTCCTCCCCTCTCCTTTGGAGAGGGGCTGGGGGAGAGGCCAATCCGCAATGGCCATGCGTCGTATAAGCACACAAACAAACATCCGTTACTATAAACAGATCTTTTCCGAATTTTTTCTTCAGCTCACGCACGGCATCTGCCACCACAGAATGTGCATCGTGCGCTGAATGCGCATCTTCCGATTTTTCTTCTCCAACGCCAAACAATAATATTTTGTTGACTCCGGCCTTCAATCCTTTTTCAACATCAGGAATGAGTTGATCGATCGAAAACCTGCTGATACCGGGCATGGCTTCAATCGCTTCAGTTTTGTTTTTTCCCTTTGTTACAAAATAAGGATAGATGAACATGTTAGCAGAAAGGCGTGTTTCAGCAATGAGTTCTCGAATGATCGGGGAGGTTCGTAATCTTCTAGGGCGGGTGAGCATAATAATGTAATATGTAAATACTAGATGGATGAAATGCCGAATGTGGCGCGGGCCAGTGCTACGTCGTTGAAGTCATCAGGGAGAGCTGGATGTAAGACGCCATGTTTTTTCAATGCACTTGATGTGGCTTCACCCATTGCAATTACTTTGTGCGAGGATGTAAGTTTGTTTTTTTCAAAGAATGCTTCCACATTCGACGGGCTGGTGAACAGAAATACGTCAAAATCTGATGTCTGAATTTGCACATCCGTTTTAAGGGTTTCGTAAACGACAAGGTCAATTGTTTGTTCCCGTTTTACAAAACCATTCTGCACGCTGCGCATACTTTCTTTTGCCATCGGGAATAGTACGGTGCCATCACCGACTCTTGAGGCAAATTGTTTTCCTGTCATCTTTGTATCTGTTGAATAGCCGATAAAATCTGCACGCCTGCCATATTTACGAATTGCCTCGGCTGTAGCTTTTCCAATGCATCCGAATTTTTGATTGCCTATATCCGGCTTTTGCAGAAAAAAGAATTTCACTGCATGCTTGCTGGAGAAAAATATCCAGTCTGTAACCGGAATACTCCGCACCGGCGTTGGCTTCATTTCAATCAGAGATTTTCCTTCAACAGTAAATCCATGGTGTCCAAGTATGCGATGAAAATAATCATCTGTTTTCAGATTCCTTGAAATGAAGACCGATGCCGGCTTGACCGATTTTATTTTGGCGACAATTTTTTCGGCAAGCCCTTCCTGATTTTTCGATTCAGTATAAATACTGACGGGCAGCTGATCCCAGGTAACAGATTTCGAAACCCATGTTTTATAAACCTCCCTATCCTCATCATATTCACAATATGCACCAACGGGCATCTGGCAACCGCCCTGAAAAAGATTCAGCACCTTTCTTTCGATACCAATCTGCAACGCAATTTCTGACTTATGAATTGCCTGTAACTTCTGATATAAATCATTTTCACCCTTGCGGATCTGTATCGCCAACACGCCTTGTGCCGGAGCAGGGACAAATTCTTTTGGGTTTAATTTTTCTGCATGCAAATCGGAAATATCAAGTTCAAGCCTCTCAACTCCTGCCGAAGCAATGAGAATCGCATCGTAATCTCCTTTTCGCAATTTATCGATCCGCGTCGGAACGTTTCCCCGAAGGTCTTTTAGTTCAATGTCTTTTCTGAAAGCAAGCAGCTGTGATTTTCTTCTAGAAGAAGACGTGCCGACAACTGCATTTTTTTTCAATGAGAATTTTTGTCTTGCATCCACACTTTCTTTTCTGATCAACAAAAGCTCAGAAGGATCTTCGCGGTCTGAAACTGCAGCGATCATTAAATCGGGATGTGATTCAGTAGGCAGGTCTTTATGCGAATGAACAGCAATGTCTGCTTCATTATTCAACAATGCATCTTCAATTTCCTTTGTGAAAAATCCCTTGCCTTCCAGCTTCTCCAGACTCAGGTGCTGAATTTTATCCCCCTGGGTTTTGATGATATTCAATTCGGTTTTCACTCCGATGGAATTCAACTTCGCCGCAACGTAATTTGCTTGCCAGAGGGCGAGGTCGCTTCCTCTTGTTGCGATTATGAGTACGGGGTTCAAAGTAGATTTTTCGAATGAGTGAAAATGAATACTAATATTTAAGGAACGGTATCTAATGTAATAAGGAATAAGGAATATGTAATTTCTGACAACGTTGTCAAATGAGACCTTTTTTATTTGAATAAAACA
>JAPLDB010000190.1 GCA_026391975.1 Bacteroidota bacterium
AAAATAGGAAAGGAAGTATTCTATATTAATGCAGATCTTTTTGAGCTTCTCTCAGAAATGTAAATGGATCGTAAAACTCATCAAAGAAGCAGGAGATAAATCAACTCTGCTGAGTAGCATGTTGTTATGCCTGACGCGAATTACTTTCGTTGATACCATCCGGGGCAAGAATCGAAATCAGAGGAAATATAAGAATACCTATGTTCCCCTGAATCAATTATCAGAAATAAATTGTGCATGGTAGTTTTAAAGATTAGGATATATTTGCAGCCCTTTTGGAGAGGTTAGTTAGTTGATTGGTTGATTAGTTAGCAGCCCCAAAGAGTTGTCTCCGTAGCTCTCCCGATAGCTATCGGGATGATAGAGCAAATGATATCGGGAAAAGTTTAGATTAGTTGTCTCCGTAGCTCAGTTGGTAGAGCAAATGACTCTTAATCATTGGGCCGTGGGTTCGAATCCCTCCGGGGACACATATGAATCAAATGAAGCCTCCGCCATTTCGGCGGGGGCTTTTTTGATCGGACGAAACGGAGTAAAGCTTGCTTTACGTCCGGTGAGGACGAGCAAAAAACTCGGCGGAACGCCGGGTTCATTTGATTTTGACGATTGCACCTCAAGGGATCAACGCAGTTAATCCCTCCGGGGACACCAGAGAGCGTCTAAGTAGCTTGAAAACCAAGCACTTTTGACGCTCTCACTTTTTTAGTGATACATTAGTGATAAAAATTTAGGGTGTTACTTTTTACCAAACAGTTCATCGTATTTCTCGTTACACTCCCAGCAACCGTATCTTCTAAATCCCGTCTTCAATAATTTTTTTGCATCGCCAGTTTTTCCCAAATGATATGATGCAAGTCCATAATAATAGAAATATGAAGCACTATAAATAGAACCCTTTCGAGAATTTCTAATAAAATAAATGCTTTTCTTGTAGTCGCCCGAGTTAAATGCCTCAATCCCTTTTCTCATCAACTCCTCGCTGTAACTAAATTGATGCTGCGTCCTTCCTGGATCAGATGCCTTAAATATTAAGATTGAGGGAATTTGGCCTGTAGATAACAGGGGAAACAATAAAATTATACATCCAAAATAAAAAATATTGGTAAGAAACTTGAATTGCTGGTTCATATTTGGTTCTGTGAATGGTTAGTAATGTGCTTTTCAAAAGTAAGATATTGTCTTGTAATAAAAAAGGGATGCACAAACGTACATCCCCTCATAAGATCAGCCATTCGCTTTACATAATGCCGTCATCAGCGAAAGAAAAGTGCGAATCGACGGCAAGGATAATGTGGTCGAGGACATGAATTTCCAACAATTTGCCACCTTCATAGCTTCACTGCCTTTAGTAACATCTGGCTAAGTCCGCTCAGGTATTACCTTGAACTTTTCATCGAACGCATCCAACACACGCTGGAGCACTGTGCAGTAGTGGTAATATACAGGCTCATCCAATTCTATAAAGAACCGGATGTGCTTAACGATAAAATCGCGACCAGGCCTGTGTATTTCTTTTCCATTATGAGTAGTTATGATGCTGCCGTCGGCTTCAAACATAGCGACCCCATATTTCTTAAGTTTATGATAGTTTAAAAGATGTGCGTGGCCTTGCTCGTACCTGGCTCGTTCAAGTGGCGTGAGCTGTGCATCCGATTTTTTATCCATACTTCATTATTGAGATTAAATTGTGTTAAACCAATTCTGTTTCTGATGTTGATATTCAATTTTCCCATAAACCTTTAGCAATAATATGTTCCATGAACTTCACCATTATTGCTGATGTAATCTGGTTTGTGACAGCATACTTCTTTCCGTCCTCACCACCAAGTTCGAAAACCTGAGAGTCATTTACGAAATATCTTTTTTTGCCGGATGTTTTTGATTTTTCTTTTGCAGACTTTAAATTGGCAAACACACCATACCGCGATACAAGACTATCAGGGAAAACTTCTCGCAACTGCGCCTCGTTGATCCGAGGATGG
>JAPLDB010000066.1 GCA_026391975.1 Bacteroidota bacterium
CATGGTGCTTCTGTTACGGCGCTCACAATGTATGATATGCTCAAGCCGATTGATAAGGGAATTGAAATCCTCAACATCAGACTTCTGGAAAAGAGTGGCGGCAAATCTGATTACCTGGATTCATTTGCAACCAACCTGAAGGCTGTTGTGATCGTTTGCTCTGATTCTGTTTCTTCCGGTAAAAAGCAAGAAAAAGCCGGAAAAACAATCCTCGCAAAACTTGAATCATTAAATATCAAAAACGCCGGTTACACCATCATTCCTGATGAACAAAATATCATTCGTGAAAAAGTTGAATCCTTTAGCAAATCAAAAACCGATCTCATAATTCTTACCGGTGGCACAGGAATTTCTCCCCGGGATGTAACGCCGGAATCTGTCCTGCCCCTGCTCGACCGGGAAATCCCAGGCATCATGGAAGCTGCGCGCGAATACGGTCAGGAACGAATGCCGTATGCTATGTTATCAAGGGGAATTGCGGGACTAATCGGAAAAACGCTGGTCCTCACACTGCCCGGCTCTACCCGCGGTGCGGAAGAAACGATGAACGCCCTGTTTCCCTTTGTGCTGCATGTGTTCAGAATTGTGAATCATGAACCGCATTGAAAAGTTGCGCTGAATCTCAAGAATTCCAATTAGGGTAATTCATTTCTGAAATTCACTGATTCGAGTATCTTTGCAGCCCAAAAAATTCAGGAGAGGTGTCAGAGTGGCCGAACGTGCAAGCTTGGAAAGTTTGTGTACCGCAAGGTACCGCGGGTTCGAATCCCGCCCTCTCCGCAGATAAATCAATTCAGGCTCCGCAACAGCGGAGTTTTGTTTTTGAAGGAAGCAAGTTGAGTTTTCTCAAACTTGTGAACTGAAAAAACAAAAGCCGAATGGGCTGAATTGATTCTGACTATGGGAGAACAAAGGATCATAAAATAATCCCGCCCTCTCCGCTTTATCCTCCGTAGCTTTATCCTCCTTAGCACGCTGAAACCTTAACTTCGGATTCCTAAAGGAGGATAAAGCGAAGGAGGATTTTTTTATGTCATTTATTCATCGACAATTTACAATTATCAAATCATGCATTTCGTTTACTTGCTCAAATGCTCCGACAACACCATTTATACCGGTTGCACGGAAAATCTTGAAGAGCGTAAATCAAGACACGACAATGGATACGTGGCTTCAACTTGTAAAAAATTGCCCGTTGACCTGATAAATTATTTTGCTTTTCAGGATAAGCAAAAAGCATTTTTATTTGAAAAATACCTGAAGTCCGGTTCGGGGATTGCTTTTAGGAATAAGCGCTTGCTTTAGCCTCCTTCGCTAAAGCTACGGAGGCTAAAGCGAAGGAGGATTTTTTTTTCTTAATTATCTATTGCACTTATTTCGTCATTGGGTAGTCTGTTTTTTCTCTCCCGCTGATAAATAAACCAAAGCAGCCCCGCTGTAAGTATTACGCTCACCACTACTGAAGCATAATCGTTGTCTGTCCCTATCGTATCGGGATTCACAGAAATTGAATTTTGCTTGTATAAATAGGATGCAATCACTGCCGCCCCATTGTTTATGAAGTGTGCAAGAATCGGCAGCCACAAGGATCCGCTCCATAAATATAAATAACCGAGCATGACGCCAAGCAACATGCGCGGAACAAATCCATAAAACTGCATGTGCATTGCAGAAAATAAAATTGCTGTTGCCCACACGCCCGTGTGTTTGCCGCCCGACCACTCCGAAAAAATTCGCTGCAATATTCCGCGGAACAATAATTCTTCTCCTAATGCCGGCAACACTGCAATCATCATCATTGCATAGACAAATTGAAACGGTGAATTGATAGCCAAAAACTTTTCAGTTATCAGCGCAGCCTGCTCCTCTGTAGCTTTCATCTGCCGCTCAAGTCCTGCAAGCCATGATGGAAGCACCATCCGTGAGTTCAGGTCTCCGATGAAATTAATCAATGGAACCGCTGCAATTAAAAGGATGAATACAGAAATAACGGAAATCCAGTTCGGTTTCCTGTTCAGGCTTAGATAATCCGGGGCACTAGAACCAAAGGTGTAAGCCAGAAACAGGGCGGGCAGTATAAAGGTGCCAATCTCACTGATCGTTTGAATTAGCTTCAAAACATCGATGGCAAGCGGATTGTCCAGGTCATTTAATAGTCCTTCAAGCTGTGTGGGATCAACGCCATAAACAACAGCGGCAAGCCCAAAAGCCACAATTGAGAACAGAAATCCACCTATGATGGCCATTCCTATCGTCAGTAAAAATTTAGATGAAGGCGAATTGTTCGCCCACATTGCCTTGAGTTGCATGGCGGGTTATATTTGCAGCGCGAAAGTAATGTTAGTTGATTAGTTTATTTGTTAATTATGTTGATTGGGAATGCCAATTCTCAATAATTTCAATTATTCCGCTTCTTTTTGGCTGTTTTACTTCATCATTCAAAATTCCCTGTTCAATATTCGATATTCATTTAACCCATATTTACTACCAATAAACGCTCAAACATCACATTAGACTATAATAATAATGAATAACGAACAAGGAATATCGAAGGTCGAATCGGCTGTTTCAATTCATCATTCAAAATTCCTTGTTCAACATTCGATATTCATTTAACCCATATTTATTATCATCAAACGCTCAAACATTACATGAGACCAAAATAATAATGAATAACGAACAATGAATTACGAAGGTCGAACCGGCTGTTTCCTTCTGCATTCAAAATTCCTTGTTCAACATTCGATATTCAATAAAAGACCTTGGTAAAAATCGCCCACATATCCCTCCCCGACTTCCCCCTCCTTCTCGCCCCCATGGAGGACGTGAGCGATCCGCCGTTCCGTTATGTCTGCAAGAAAAACGGCGCTGATCTTATGTACACGGAATTTATCAGCAGCGAAGGACTTATCCGTGATGCAGCGAAGAGCATGAAGAAGCTCGACATCTTCGAGTATGAACGGCCGATTGGCATACAACTTTTCGGCGGGGACATTGAACACATGCGTGAAGCTGCATTGATCGCAGAGCAGGCCAAACCCGATATCATTGACATAAATTATGGTTGCCCTGTGAAAGCCGTTGCCTGCCGTGGCGCCGGGGCTGCTTTGCTTCAGGATATTCCAAAGATGGTATCCATGACTGAAGAGATCGTAAAAGCGGTAAAACTTCCCGTCACCGTGAAGACACGTCTCGGCTGGGACGACAATACAAAGAACATTGTGGATGTTGCCGAACGGCTTCAGGATATCGGCATCTCGGCGTTAAGCATTCACGGGCGCACGCGCAAGCAGATGTATAAAGGACCTGCAGACTGGACGCTGATCGCTGCGGTAAAAAACAATCCGCGAATGCACATTCCGATTTTTGGAAACGGTGATGTAGATTCTCCCGAGCGTGCATTGATGATGCGCGAACGTTATGGTGTAGATGGTGTGATGATTGGGCGTGCAAGCATCGGCTATCCGTGGATCTTTAATGAGATCAGACACTTTTTACAAACCGGCGAAAAACTTTCAGCACCATCTATTGAACAGCGCGTTGATGTTTGTCGCACACATTTGCTAAAAGCCATTGAATGGAAAGGAACCAAGGGCGGTATTCTCGAAACGCGCAGGCACTATTCCAATTACTTCAAAGGACTTGATAATATTAAAGATTACCGGCTGAAGCTGGTGACGTCGGATTCTCTTGATGAGATCCTTGCTTTGTTGAATGAGATCCAGGATACGTACAGCGGAGTTTTGAGTGTATGATTTTTTTCTGTTCGGATAACCGATCACAGCTCCGCTTTCTTCTCATTAGTAAATTCGAAACCTTTCGATATTCGTACACTTCACATCTTCACAATTTTCTCCTGAAACATTTTTCCTTTTGTTTCAAACTGTATAAAGAAAATTCCTTTGGGTAAAAATGAAAGGTCGATGGACTTATTCGGGTCTGTGATTTTCATTTCAAAAAGTTTTTGTCCCAGGTTGTCAAACACGCGCATCATTCCGGTTGATGAAATTTTTACTTCTCCCGTGAATGGATTTGGCGCAATGTTGATTCCGTCTTCATTAAACAACGTATTGTTGATCCCTGCGATCACATCAAAAATTACGGCTTCCACTTCACAGCTGTTTACATCTGTGCACACCACATTGAAAGATCCGCTTGCCTGAGCAACGTAAAAATAATTTGTCGCGCCGTTGATGATGATTCCGTTGAAATACCACTGGTAACTCACGGCTCCCTGGTTGGCAAACAATGTGTCGCCGCTTTGTGAAATTCCCTGGGGCGCAGGATATGGATATACCGTCACATAATTATTCAGCGTGAGTGTATCGCTGGTATTGGCATTGCTGGCAATGAGCGACACAGAATATGTTCCCGGTGTATTGTAGCAAATGTTTGTCGGATACTGGTCTGTACTGGTTGATGGATTTGCTCCTCCAAATGTCCACAGATATGAAGTTGCGCCAATAGAATTATTTACAAAGTCCGTACACGTGCCCGGGCAAATATGATTCGGCGCAGAGAACAAAGCGATCGGAACCATCGCACATGCTCCGCATGCAGGATCGGGAACATAACGCCAAAGATCATTGATCATAGATCCGCCCTGGTCATATCCGCCCAACAACCACAGATAACCAAACGAATCTTTATACGCATGTGAACCTTGTCTGCCTCCCGGCACATTCGCCGGAGCAGAAACGCCTTTTGTTCCGTAGACTGAAAAAGCACCGCCCGCAGAACTTCCGCTCACCCATGTCCACATATCTGTATTCGTGTCGAACCTCCACAGGTCATTTTCCCAGCCATTTGTCCCATTACCGCCAAAGAGCCAGAAAACTCCGCAGTCGTCAGTCCATGCTGCCCTGGCTTCTGTGCGGGAAGGTGGTCGATTGGCCGGATCTGCGATACAACCCGTACCATAACTTCCCTGATCAGCCGACCCGCTTGGGCCATTCATCCATGTCCATTCATTGGTAAGAGTAGAGAAACGCCACAAGTCATTCTTTGTCCCTGTGCTGCTCGTACCTCCGAAAATCCAGAAGTCATTATTCAAATCTTTAAAGCGCGTATAACACATTCTTGCTCCCGGAAAATTGGTCGGGCTGCTTACGCCTATTGAACCATAAACCGGTATTGCATTAACGGTGGTGTCGCCTTTCATCCATGTCCATTCATCGGATGAAATATTATATTTCCACATGTCGCCGATATATGGTCCGCCGGATGACATGCCACCGTAAAACCAAAGGTCATCGCCTTTTGTCCATGTGCACGAATTCTCTGTTGAAGAAGGTGGTGTGTTCGTAGGGGAAGGCACTCCCATCACACCGTGATTTCCTGTAAAATTTCCGGCCGTATTTCCGCCCATCCAGGTCCAGAGGTTAGACGCTGGATCATACTTCCAGAAATCAGAGAGATAGGTCATTGATAAATTTGAATAACCTCCATACATCCAGAAGTTACCGCTATTGTCTACCCAGCTTAACATTCCATATCCGCGCTCTCCCGGCTGATTTGTTGCCGCTGCAACACCTCGTGTTCCATAAACAGGTGAGCCGCCTGTCCCGCCCGGGCCATTTAACCAAGTCCACTCATTGGCTGATGGATTATACCTCCACAAATCTGCCTGTGTACTGAAATTATAATCAAGGCCACCATAGAGATAAAAATTTCCTGAAAGATCTGTCCACTCACAGCCCTCATAGATTCCGCCCGGCTTATTTAGTGGGTCGGGAATCCCCTGTGTTCCGAAAACAGGTGGCTGTCCGACAAGATTATCTCCGCTCATCCACGTCCATTCACCGGGTGTTTGTGCTGATATATTTTGCATGGCAGAGAGGCCAATGCACAGGAGGCAGATGATGATTTTTTTCATTGGATTTATAAACCGTTTATTAATGTGAACTGTCATTACCACGCAAACCTAACAAAACATGGTTTTAAAACCTAGCCCTATTGGGCGATATGTCTTTTTGTGTTGGTGAAAATTGCCTTTTCCTGATTCTTCGGGGTTTCCCCGACAAACTATCTTGCTTACTTTCGCCAACGACTTCTATGAGCGACCAAAGCGAAAAGTTTTTACTCGATGCCGAAACAATTGTGTTCGACAAAGAACACAGGCGCAAACTTGCGTTCAATATCCTACAGTATGATAAGAAGGTAGAGCATGGAAAACACCAGTATGCCGATATGGAACTGGCGAAACAACGTGCTGCAAATATAAAATGGAAGGTGATTGAAAACCTTGACAAGTACCTGCATGAGTTCGAGCAAAATGTTACGAAGCGTGGAGGAAAAGTGCTCTGGGCGCAGGATGCAAAAGAAGCGATGGATGAGGTGGTGAATATCCTCAAGCGCATCAATGCACGCACCGTGGTGAAGGCAAAAAGTATGACAACGGAGGAAATCCATGTCAACGAAAGACTGAAGGAAGAAGGAATCGAATCATTAGAAACGGATCTGGGAGAATACATTGTTCAGTTACGAAATGAAGCGCCATACCACATCGTAACTCCTGCCATGCACCTTTCAAAGGAGGATGTGGCAAAAACATTCAATGAAAAATTTGACCTTCCGATAGAAAGTACGCCGAAGGAAATTACGGCTTATGTGCGTAAAACTCTCCGTGAAAAATACCTTATGGCAGATGCGGGAATTACGGGTGCAAATTTTTTGGTTGCAGATTGTGGTGGCGTTGCTGTCACCGAAAACGAGGGTAATGCTTTGATGAGTATGTCTTTTCCAAGAGTACAGATTGCCATTGCAGGAATAGAAAAAATAATTCCATCGATGACGGATCTGGATCTGTTCTGGCCACTCCTCGCAACACATGGCACCGGACAAAACATCACCGTTTACAATAGCCTTACTACAGGGCCACGACAGGGAGATGAACATGACGGACCGGAAGAGTTTTACGTGATACTTCTTGACAACGGCCGCACAAATTTACTCGCCGAACAGGAACAACGTCAGGCGCTCGGATGTATTCGTTGTGGCGCATGCCTCAATGGTTGCCCCATTTACAAGGGAGTTGGCGGACACGCATATGGTACCACCTACAGCGGACCCATTGGTTCTGTGATCAGCCCGCACCTCAATGGAATGAAGGAATTCAAACACCTTAGTTATGCTTCTTCTCTTTGTGGAAAATGTACGGAGGTTTGTCCGGTAAAAATTGAATTGCATAAGCTTTTGTTGCTGAACAGAGGCGACTCCGTTGAACAAAAGCTGAATTCTAAGAGCGAAAAATTTATTTTCGGTTTTTGGAAAAAGGCAATGCTCAGCAGAAAGCTCATGAACCGCGGGGGAGCATCTGCAAAGAATTTTATGCTTCAGAACTTTTTTAAGAAAACCTGGGGTGATAGGCGTGAGTTACCGCGTATTGCCCCGAAGTCTTTTAATGAGTTGTGGAAAGAGCGGATGGCGAAGTGACCGGTGTGCTGTTTTTTTCTCACCGCGACAGATAATCCAGAAAAGATTTTTCTAAAAATATTTCATGCTGCCTGCCAAGAAGCCCGGTTACAACCGAATCTTTGCACGACGAAATAAAAACATCTTTCTCGCCTTTCTTTCGGGATATAAAGCAACTGTCTGTTACGAAACCGCTTCCGTAATGGTAATCATAGTAAGCAAATGAAGGCGAATAGGGATTCATGATGTTCTTCCCGAAATCATATTCTTCCGAAGAGAGATGAAACTGCTTTACCAGCGTTGGCGCAATGTCCAGTTGTGATGTTATTGAACCAATCTTCTTTCCCCGGTATTCGGGTTTAATTACATCTCCATAAAAGAAGGATACGATGCGGTGGTATTCCTTGTCTTCTATTCCGATATCCCGCTGACAAAAATGGCTGTGGTCTGATATGAGTACGAAAAGCGTATTGCTAAACCACGCTTCCTTTTTTGCCATAGAAAAAAAATCTCTAATGGCCTTGTCAGAATAAACAATGGTGTTCATGTAATTATTCTCCCTGCCACTGCTAATTTTTTTCATTGGAACAGGAATATCATAGGGTGAATGTGTGCTGATTGTAAACCATGAATATAAAAACGGCTGCTTCGCCTTGCTCAGCTCCGATACTACCAACGGAGCCATGTCGCCGTCATGAATTCCAAGGTGTCCCGAGGGAACGGATTCCGGAAAGTCATTGTGCTCTAACACTACATCAACCTGCGTATTGTAGAGATAGCTTTTAATGTTTCCGTAATTAAGCTGTCCTCCGAAAATAAATCCTGTCTCATAGCCCAATGACTTGAGGTCGCGGCCAACAGACGGAAGGTTTTTTGTTTTGCTCGACTGATTGGTGATTGATATTTTAGGTGTTGAGGGATACCCGCTAAGAATTGCAGGAATTCCCTGGTCGGAAGCATAGGCGGCGGCATAACATCTGGTTAGAGAAATTCCTTCGCGCGAAATGCTGTCGAGAAATGGCGCATAGTTGTCACCATCAAAATTCGGCAACGCATAAGCTGTGAAGCCTTCAAGGATCAGGAAAACAATGTTGGGTTTTTCTGTTGTAAGAAAATATACTGTTGTGTCTTTCTCAACAGCCAGCATTTTCTTAAGGCCGGCATCCGCATCCTCCTCGGCCATGAACATATATGGGTTGTTTTCCTGGTGTGTAGTATATTCCAGTATGTTGTGCGCAAGGCTCCACAATGGATTCACTGCTGCATCGTTCAATACTTGGCTGGATGAATAGTATGCCTCGCTGTCTGAAATCGGAATTGCACTCCATCCTCCCCTGATCATTAAAAAATTAACCGGCGCGAAAACAGTAAGGCTCAGGGTTGTTAAAATAATTTTTTGTCTGGTTCCGGTCACCAATTCCTTTTCTGAAATCCTTACAGCAACCCTTTTCAGGTAAAACAATATGTAGCCTGTTGAAAAAATAATTGACAGGAAAAAGAATAGAAATGTTATGTGAGGTTGCGCTGTTCTGAAAACTTCGCCGGGGTGCTTGAAGTGCAGCAGCGCCTGCATGGTGAGCATCGTTGTCCATTCCTGGTAAAGAAAAAGCTCTCCGAAACAAATCATGCAATAAATCACGATGAACACGGCAACGAAAATGTTACTTAATCGGGTGATCCATCTTACAGGAAAGATAACCGAAAGCGTGAAAAGGGCACCGGGCAATGGTAGTAAATACCCTATCGTTGAAAGGTCAAGCAGCCATCCTGATACAAGCGATCTTAATACATGGGAAAATGTTGCTTCTTGAAAAAAAGAAGTGGCACTAAAGAGAAAAACAATTCTGTTAAGAAAAAAAACAACCAGCCAGAAAAAGATGAACCGAAAAATAAATTTCAGCATCGGCTTCATTGTGCACTTTCATCTCCTTCGGGGACCTTGGTTTCATCCCATTTTTTTTCTTCTCCCACCTGGTAGGTGATTTGTAAAATCAAAGATCCTCCTGTGTCAAATTTTTTCCATATTCCATCCGGGCTTCCAAGTCTGTAATTTCTGATCTCGCTTATCCTGCCATTGGGATAATAATATTTATGCTCCCCTGTTTCTTGCCCCTCCAGGTACTCGCCTTCAAATGCCGGTTTGCCATCATCATAAAACTGTTTCCAGACACCATCCTCTTTCCCTTCAACAAACTTTCCTTCGGCAGTGTATCCATTCACTTTGTATTTCCATTCCCCCTCCTGCTTTCCGTCTGTATACTGGCCCTCCGCTATTACATTTTCTTCCTCATCATATTCCTTCATCGCGCCTTCTTCCTTGCCATTCATATATGTTTCTTCTCTGCGCAAAGCTCCGTTAGGGTAATACCATTTCCAGTTGCCATTGGGTTTTCCTTTTAAGTAGACTCCAATTTGTTCTATTGAATCGTTCTCATGCGAAAACTTCCATTCGCCATCCCGTTTTCCATCAATATAATTCCCTATTGATTTTTGATGTCCACTTTCATAAAATTCTTTCCACTCGCCTTGCTCCCGACCCTGACCATCGTATTTACCTTCTCTTAATACGCGGCCCGCTTTATACACTTTTGCGCCTTCTAGATTTCCGTTCTCATCATACTGGCGAAAGGTTCCTTCCGGAACACCTTTTTTATATGTGCCTACAATTTTTGTTACTCCTGTATTGTAGTATTGACGCTTAACCTCAAATTTATCTTCTTCCTTTTTCTGAGTAATGATGAGTTCGCCGTTGCGGTATTCCTCCTTGGTAACTACCCTTCCATCCGGATCATATTCTTTAAAAGTTCCATCCTTTTTGTCGTCTTTGTAGCTGCCCTCGCTTTTCGGACTGTCGTTATTGTAATATTCCCGGTAAATACCCTGCTTCAATCCGAGTTTATCAACCCTGTTAATTTTTTCTTCTTTCTGAAAATATCCGTTTCTGTAAGTTGTGATTGTTATCAGTGTGCCGTCGCGGTTAAATTCTTTGGAAAGCCCATGCTCTACTCCTGCCACAAACGGAATGATCTTCAATAATTTTCCATCCTCGCTGTAAAATTTCTGCAACCCGTTTCTAACTCCCATTGAGTCGGTTTCTTCGCTTTGACGGTTTCCATTTGGATAGAATATTTTCTGCAGTCCGTTTTTTATCCCTTCCCGATAATTGTACAACGAGGAAATAATACCTGAGTCAGAATAAAATTTCCACTCCCCGTCGAGTTTAAAATTGAGCCTGTTTCCTTCGCTTTTCAAACGGCCGTTTTCATAGTAACTTTTCCAAAAGCCGTCCGGTTTTCCATTCACCAGGGTGCCTTCGCTGGAAAGTTTTCCGCCCGGGAAATAGAATTTTGTTTCACCGTCCTTCGCCTCCTGAGCTGTAAGTCCCAAAACTGTCGCCTGGCTGATGAGGATTAAAAACAAAAATTTTCGCTGGAGCATGGGGCTGTTGAAAAATCTGGGTGCAAATGTCGCAATAAATTTTGCTGTGGAACAAACTTCCGCCGGAAAGGAGAATTTACACCACAACAATGTATTAGTATTATATATTATTTAAAAAGAATCTACTATTAATACTAAGGTGTTCATTTGGTTGGTAACTCACCCTTGATTTACTTGATAAATAAGATAATCCACAAAATTGCTTGGTTATGAACCGAGCGTTTTATTGTAATGGTCTGAGTACCTAATTTATCCGTAGAAATTAACATTGTGTGTATAACCGCCCCTGTTTAAAAATAAAACAAAAACGACTGTTCACTTCTTGTCGAAAAAAGTTCATAAGCCATGACAACTTTTTAGATCTTTTTCTTGCTTTAGTGGAATTACGGGTTAACGGACTTAAGTAATGAACTATCCGGAAAAAGATGTTAGTAGTTAGAAACAGAAAAAATATATATGAACCGGCATTTGGTTGATAAGTACCCAAAAACAGATTCTGATAATGAGGACGTTCCGTGTTGAAAAAGCAGGATTGTTGAAAACAAAAACAATATCTTTGAACGCAACAATAAATAATTTAAAAATGGGTAAGCCAAGAATTTCCGCCGGCTGTGATCATGCGGGTATTGAAGCCAAGGACGCCATTGTAAAAATGTTGAGAGATGAGGGTCACGAGGTCATCGACAAGGGAACGTTTTCTCCGGACTCAGTTGATTATCCCGACTTCGCCCATGCCGTTGCGAATTCTGTTGAAACCGCAGAAACCGATTTGGGTGTGTTGGTTTGCGGTACCGCCAATGGCGTTGCAATAACGGCGAACAAACACAGCAAGATCCGCGCTGCTATTGCATGGCGAAATGATGTCGCCGCACTTGCCCGGCAGCACAACAATGCCAACGTGATTTGTATTCCTGCGCGTTTTGTAAGCAACGAAGAAGCAATTCAATTTGTGCAAACTTTTTTGAATAGCTCGTTTGAAGGAGGTAGACACCAGAAGCGGGTTGAGAAAATATCCGCAGTGTGATAGTTTTTTACTGATGTTCAGGACGCTTGTTTTTATATCGGTATTCTTTTTTGTTTCACTTGCGTCTTTTGCACAAGACACAACCGCATTCAGGTATGCAAGGAGAATTAATGCTGCAGACATGCGCCCTTACCTTGCGGTGCTTGCGTCCGACTCACTTGAAGGCAGAGAAACAGGAAGGGCAGGACAGAAAAAAGCCGCCTCATTTATTGCCGGAGTTTTTTTGAAGGAGGGGTTGCAGCCATGTGTGAATGGAGGATATTTTCAACACACGTCTCTCAGCGCGCGCGCAAACAAGGGAAGGAGTTTTCAGGTGAATGAAAAATATTTTGTTTTCATGCGAGATTATTTTTATCCGCCGGGAATAGTCGACTCATTATTCGTGGTCAACAGTATCGTTTTTGCCGGACACGGAATTTTACAGAACGGGCACAACGACTACAACGGTCTTGATGCTAAGAATAGCGCAGTGCTTTTTTTGGAAAAGGACCCGGGTAATAAGGCACCCGAAAATCTTTCGAAGAAGATCAGAGACGCAAAAGAAAAAGGTGCGGCGGTGGCATTGATCATAACCGATTCTCTGGAACAAATTATCAATGATTTCAGTTATAGAAATCTTGTGTTACCCACAGCGGAAATGCCCTATGCATTCATTACCCGCGAAATGGCAAAAAACTTTTTTGCCGCAGGAAAAGTTCGGGCATTTGAAAAAAAAATAAAAAAGTGTGAAAGAACCGGAAAGCCTTGCGGGATCGCAGCCTCAACAGAGGCCCTGTTAAGTTTTGTAAAAGAGACCGAACGCCTGCGCGGTGAAAACGTTCTTGGATTTCTTCCGGGCACGGATAAAAAAGACGAAGTACTTGTGCTTACTGCGCACTATGATCACCTTGGAACCCACGACTCTCTTATTTATTATGGAGCTGATGATGACGGCAGCGGCACCACTGCTGTGCTGGAAATGGCAAAAATATTTTCCGAAGCCGCGAAAGAAGGCTTTCGTCCGCGAAGGAGCATATTATTTATGCCCGTTTCAGGAGAAGAAAAAGGTCTGCTTGGAAGCAAGTATTATGTAAACCACCCGGTCTTTCCCCTTGACGCCACGGTGGCAAATCTCAACACAGACATGATCGGCAGAACTGATGAAAAGCACGACTCGCTTGGCATCCGCGAGTATGTATATATCATCGGTTCAGACAAACTCAGCACTACGCTGCATAGCATCAACGAAACCGCCAACGCATCATTCACGCAGCTTGAGCTTGATTACACCTATAACAGGCCGGAAGACCCGAATCGTTATTATTACCGAAGCGACCATTATAACTTTGCAAAGAACAACATCCCGGTAATATTTTATTTTAATGGCAGCCATGCAGATTACCACAAACCCTCAGACACTATCGACAAGATACAGTTTGATCTTTTAGCCAAACGAACACAGTTGATATTTCTTACTGCCTGGGAGTTGGCCAACAGGGAGGATCGCATAAAAGTGGATGTAAAGAACGACATGCCGAACAGAAAAGAGGACTAAGAAAAATTCTTGAATACTATTGTCCTTTACCCTATTTTCGTAGCATGAAGAAGGGACTGTTATTTCTGGGTTTGCTTGCAGCAATGGCTTTTTCGGCCACAGCACAGAAGTTCACAACAGAATTTATGTTTCAGGAATATTTTGCAAAGCACCTCGATACGCTGGATGATATTGAAGGCATCTGGCTTGTAAGTACATCGCAGGAGTTTTACAGATATGATACACTGTATGATGTCATCAAACTTCCGAAAGCAGCGAAGGTGGCTGTCATGAAAAAACAGGGAATATACGAGTCATATAATCTTACCGGAGAATCATATGACGTTGAATTCACTGTTACAGATGTGAAGGGGGTTTATTTTTATACGATCTCATTTCCGGAAACACAGGAACATTCAAAGACCGATGCTGTTATCAGCAAGGACGGAAGCATGGAATATAAATATGAATTCCCTGATAAATACCTCCAGTTTAAACTGGCCGATACTTATGAGGAGGGCACACACGTAACCAATGAGGTGAAGTGGACAAAAATTTTTCCGGAGAAGAAGACTAAGAAGAAATAAATTTCGGAGAAACGGGCCCGCAAACAAACCCCGGCTTATCCTAAAGTTTCAGAAATTTTTTCAGATGCGGATTGTTCATTCATTCCGTGATGCGGAAAGAATCTTTTTTGAAAGAACAGCAAAAGCATCACGCCCACACTGATACTTGAATCAGCAATATTGAAGACGGGCCTGAAAAACAGGAACGATTCTCCTCCCCATACCGGTACCCAGGAAGGGAACTGTCCCGAGATTAACGGAAAATACAGCATGTCCACCACCCGTCCATGTAGAAATCCCGCATAGCCTCCTGTTGAAGGAAATAATGTAGAAACCCCTATCGCGCTCTCAGAGAAGAACATTCCGTAAAACGCACTGTCGATAATGTTGCCGACGGCTCCCGCAAAAATAAGAGAGAAGCAGGCAATCGCCCCAAGTGTTGCTTTCGATTTAATCAGACGCCAAAGGTACCAGCCAATGCCACTGACAAGTGCAATGCGAAAGACGCTCAGAAACAATTTTCCAAAGGAGCCCCCGAACTCCAGCCCGAAAGCCATTCCGTTATTTTCAGTAAAGTGAATGATAAACCAATCTCCGACAATATGGAATTCCTGTCCAAGGAACATGTGCGTTTTGATCCAGATCTTAATCGACTGGTCAATGAGCAGCACCAAAAAAATAATCAGGAGAGATTTTTTCAAGTTGATTTAAAATAAAACAGAACCCCGACAATCATCGGGGCTGTGTTTTAATTTTTGTTTAGTCGCGGTATTGATTAAGCTTCGCTTCTATGCTCTTGGTGGTGTGTGGAACTGCACGAAGACGCTCTTTCGGGATCAGCTTACCCGTAACCTGGCAAATGCCATAGGTTTTGTTTTCAATTCGAACCAAAGCATTTTCAAGTTGCTCAATAAATTTCTTCTGACGCGTTGCAAGTTGTCCGGCCTCTTCTTTTGCAAGACTTTCGCTTCCATCTTCAAGCATCTTAAATGAGCCCGCTGTATCATCTGTGCCGTGATCGTTGGCATTGGTGATCTGCTGGGTGAGATTATTCAACTCTTTCTTCGCACCTTCAATTTTCTTGTGGATGATTCCACGAAATTCTTCAAGTTCTTTGTCGGAATAACGTGCACGATTCGCCTGCTCAGGAAGTACATTTCCCATCATCGGCGTTCTGGCCACCTCTTCTCTTCTTCTGATCGGCATTAACGCAGCTGTTGGGATAACAAGTTTATTTCCCTCTTCTTCCTTTACGGGTTTTATTTTCTTGACCGGCTTCTCAGGATTGTTTCTCGGAGCATACAAAACACTCATTACCGGCTCCTCTTTTTCGGGTGCTGATTTAGAAACAGGTTTTTTAGCAGGCAGCGTTTTCTTCGCTGCTTTTTTTGCCGGCGTCACTTTTTTTGCAACGGCCTTTTTCTTTACCGGCTTAGCCTTAGCTTTTTTTGCAGCCGGTTTTTTAGCCGCTTTTTTCTTTGCTACCGGTTTTGCCTTTGCTTTTTTTACCGGCTTTTTAGCGCTCTTTTTTGTAGATTTTTTAGCCATAACCCGAAGTGGATTAATTTTTATGAATAGTAACGAGTGTGGAAATAGTATCGTCAACCTCAACCGTAACAGCCCCTGAAGCCTGCATCGTTTCTACGATTTCGAAGGAGGTTGCCAAAATTTCCGCGCAAATATAGTCTTTATTGTTTAGGAGGGAATTTTTGAATTCCGGGTGATTTAATACGGTCAGGGCGATCTTGTCCGTTACCTCAAAACCCTTGTCTTTTCTCAGATTCTGGATCCGGTTTACAAATTCCCTTGCCAGCCCTTCTTCCTTCAATTTTGGTGAAACAGTAACGTCCAGGGCTACCGTAATGGCGCCATCATTCGCCACTTTCCAGCCCGGCAAATCAACCGGAATGATCTCAACATCTTCCGGCAGGATCACCACCGCTTCGTTTTCAATGTTTACCTCATATTGCGAAAGCCTTTCAATGCCGGAAATCAGCGCCTCTGAATTATCGGCTGCATGTTGCTGAATGGCCTTCATGAGTTTGCCGTATTTTTTTCCAAGCGTCTTAAAATTCAGCTTCAGGTTTTTGGTAATGCTGGTCGTTTTTTCATCAACGAATTCCAGCTCTTTCACATTCACCTCTGTTAATATAAGGTCTTTAACGCCTTCAATTTTTGTTCTGAATGAAGCATCCAGTACCGGTATTTGTATGCGTTGCAACGGCTGACGAACACGCAGGTTTTCCTTTTTTCGTATCGAAAGGATCATGGAGGTGATCTTCTGAGCGAGATCCATTTTTTCCTCCAGGTCTTTATTGATGACTGCACTATTTGCTTCTACGAGATACGAAAGATGGACGGAAATATTTTCAGGCGTCTTGCCGGACAGGTTTTTATAAAGCCACTCTGCAAAAAAAGGAGCAATGGGACTCATCAACTGAGCAACAGTGAGCAGACACTCATGGAGCGTTTCATACGCAGCCTGTTTGTCTTCGCTCATTTCTCCCCGCCAGAATCTTCTTCTCGACAACCGGACATACCAGTTGCTTAAATCTTCGGTAACAAATGACTCAATTGCACGGCCCACCGGCGTAGGATCATAATTGTCTAGTCCGGTTGTTACGTTTACAATGAGTGAATGCACCTTTGAAATGATCCACCTGTCAAGTTCTGTCTTTGGAGCAGGATCACTTTTTAATGAGGGATTGAAACTATCGATGTTCGCATATAGTGCGAAAAATGAATAAGTATTATACAGTGTTCCGAAAAACGACCGCTGCTTTTCAGCAACACCCTCAAGATCAAACTTGAGATTATCCCATGGAGAAGCATTCGTTACCATGTACCAGCGAACAGCATCGGGACCATATTTTTCGATTGTTGAAAAAGGATCAACAGCATTCCCCAGGCGCTTGCTCATTTTATTTCCCGCCTTGTCAAGCACAAGTCCGTTACTGATCACATTCTTAAATGCGACAGAATCAAAGACCATCGTTGCAATGGCATGCAGTGTAAAAAACCAGCCACGCGTTTGATCTACGCCTTCGGCGATAAAATCAGCAGGAAAACGAGACCCAGCCCCCAAACCCCCAAAGGGGGCTTTAAATCCTCCAGACTTCGGAACAGTCGGAGTATGAGCAAGTGCTATAAATATTTTTTGAAGGACGGATTCGATATCTCCAATTACCTCTTCGTTTCGGAATCGAATAACTTTATAGCCACACAGGTTGAGATATTCGGTGCGTGCAGCATCTAATTGTTTTTGTTCGTCGGTTGCATGATATCCGCCATCTACTTCAACTACCAAGCGTTTTTGGATGCAGACAAAATCAGGAATAACGTCCCCAATAATATGCTGCCTTCTGAATTTATAGCCGCTTAGTTTTTTTGCACTTAGCTGCGACCACAAAATTTCTTCTGCTGGTGTAGGATTATTGCGATTTGATTTTGCGTGCTCGGAAAGTAATTTATATAAAAGCGGATTTGCTGTTTTCCAGCGCACTGCATTTAGATTTTCTCCCCCTTCGGGATTTGTTCCCCTCTCATGATTTGTTCCCCCTTCGGGGGTTAGGGGGCTTGGGCCAAACGGATAATGCCACTGTGCATATGGCATAGCGCCGCTGTCGAACCATACATCGATCAGGTCTGATTCGCGCTCCATCTTTTTTCCGGATGCTGAAACAAGAATCACATCATCAATAAACGGTTTATGTAAATCAAATTTATCTATGTCAGTAAGAGACACCGGATTCGATTTCATAAATCCCGCTGCAATGGATTTTTCAATTTCAGAATGCAACTCCTCAACCGAACCAATGCATTTGATTTCATCGTCTGCGCCATCGGCATTTGGCTTTGTTTCCTCTTCGGGCTTTGTTCCCCCTTCGGGCTGCTTCATTCCCCCTTCGGGTTTTATCCCCCCTTCGGGGGTTAGGGGGCCGGGGTCGGGGCCGGCTGTTCTCCATATCGGCAATGGTATCCCCCAAAACCGCGAGCGCGAAAGATTCCAGTCTACTAGATTTTCAAGCCAGTTGCCGAACCGCCCCGTGCCTGTTGATTCGGGCTTCCAGTTGATTGTATTGTTTAACTCGATCATCCGCTCTTTGGCTGCAGTAGTGCGGACAAACCACGAATCCAGCGGATAGTAAAGAATGGGTTTATCTGTACGCCAGCAATGCGGATAGCTGTGCTCGAACTTTTCTACCTTAAATGCCTTGTTCTCTTTCTTCAGTTTGATTGAGATCCGTTCATCTACACTTAAATATTTTTCTGTCCCCTGTTTCTTCTTTTCTGTCTCTTTCTCCTCCTCAGTAAGATATTGTTCTTTCACATATTCATTCGCAAAGTCCGTTACCTCCGGAAGAAATTTTCCGCGTTTATCAACAAGTGTCAGCGAACCGATGCCGTTTTGTTTTGCAACGCGAAAGTCATCCGCACCAAAACTCGGCGCAATGTGAACGATGCCGGTACCGTCTTCGATGGTTACAAAATCTCCGGCAACAACCCTGAATGCCTTGCCATCTGTGGGTTGTACGTATGGCAGCAATTGTTCGTAGCCGATCCCAACAAGTTCTTTTCCGGCAACTTCACCAACTATAGCAAACGGAATTTGCTTGTCGCCCTGTTTGTAATCTTCTAATTTTAATTCAGCATTTTTCTCAGGAAAATATTTTCCCAGCAAATCTTTTGCGAGAATAACATTGATAGCCCGATGCGTATATGGATTGAATGTTTTTACAATTGAATATGTAATTTTCTCACCAACAGCCAGTGCCGTGTTCGAAGGCAATGTCCACGGCGTAGTTGTCCATGCGAGGATGTAGAACTCACCCAAACCATCAACTTTGTTGAGAACTCCAAATGTACCTGGATTTTCTCCCTTCTCTTTTGGAGAAGGGCCGGGGATGAGGCGGAATTGCGCAACCACACTCGTGTCCTTGATCGGCTTATACGTTCCCGGCTGATTCAGCTCATGCGAACTAAGCCCCGTACCTGCAGCAGGAGAATATGGCTGTATTGTATAACCCTTGTAGAGCAGATTTTTTTTATAAAGCTCCTTCAGGATCCACCAGACAGATTCAATGTAACTGTTTTCATAGGTGATGTACGGATGCGTTAGATCAACCCAGTAACCCATGATGCGTGTTACCTCATCCCACCGCTCTTTGTATTTCATCACCTCGGTGCGACACGCTTTGTTGTAATCTTCAATGGAGATCTTTTTGCCGATGTCCTCTTTCTTAATGCCTAGCGTTTTTTCAACACTAAGCTCAATAGGAAGTCCATGCGTATCCCAGCCGCCTTTGCGATCTACTTTTTCATCCTTCAATGTATGGTACCGGCAGAAAATATCTTTGATGGCCCGCGCCATTACATGGTGGATGCCGGGTAATCCATTTGCACTCGGAGGACCTTCATAAAAAATATAAGCAGGCTTACCCTCGCGCGTAGAAATGCTTTTGTCAAAAACCTTCTCCTTTTCCCAAAAAGCAAGGATTTCCTTTCCAATCTCGGGAAGGTTAAGTTGTTTGAACTCCGGATATATTTTTTCTGTCGCCACGTCTGTAAAAAAGGAGGGCAAAAGTAATTTTAATCCGCGAATCAGGAAGCTTTTAGGTCAATGACTGAACCAGTCGCTGTACATCCGGTAGCGGTCGGGCAGCTCATCGAGCAATTTACGCTGTTCTGCGCTTATGGGCTTGATTTTTTTAGCTGGAACCCCGGCATAAATAAACCCGCTTTCACAGACCATATTCTCCGGAACCAATGCCCCGGCGCCGATAATGGCATATGGCTCAACAACAGCATGATCCATTACAATGGCTCCCATACCGATCAGGACATGATCCTTAAGGGTGCATCCGTGTACGATGGCCCTGTGACCAATGCTGACAAAATCCCCGATCTCCGTTTTTGCATATTGGTAGGTACAATGGATAATTGCGCCATCCTGGATGTTTACCTTCTTCCCTACCTGTATCGAATTCACATCCCCCCTTACCACAGCATTGAACCAAACACTGCAATCATCGCCCATCACCACATCGCCAATTACAGTTGAATTCTCAGCGAGGAAGCAGTTTTTTCCAAATACCGGAGAAATATTTTTTATCGGAATCAGCAGTGCCATTGTGTAGTTGTTAAGTTGATAGCAAAGATGCGCCATTGCCACCAATGTGAGATATGGAACACTTAATTCTTTTCCGTAATTTTACTGACCCATCTTTTAGAATATGAAAAAGTTATTTCTTTTCGGCCTCATCGGACTGCTTTTTTCCGGTTGCAGAAATAAAGACACCTATCCGGATGTCCCTACCCTTGAATTTAAATCAATGGCTTTTGGAAATGATGGTGGCATAAAAACATTTATTTTAACGGCAACATTTACTGACGGCGACGGCGACATCGGCTACTACCAGGACAGGCCCAATGATCCGATCTTTGATGATTCATCAAGTCAGTACTATTACAATTTTGTGATTGAACTTCAGGTTTATAGAAATGGAATATGGAATGATACCGCCATTACATATTTGGATATCAACTATAACTCAGACACAACAGAGGCGGATAATGACACCACGTTTACACTTTACAATGATTTGATCAGCAGTAGGCTTCCATTCCTTACACAGGATGGTCAAAACAAAGGGCTGAAGGGAGACATAGACAAGACTGCATATTTGCCTTTTGTTCCTGCCGGTGACACACTTCGTTTCAGGGCATTTATATATGACCGGTCACTCAACAAAAGCAATGAGATCTATACGCCGGGATATTTTATTCTGAATCCCTGAGTTGTTCAACGGCATTCTTTAGAAGATTGCCGCCATCATTTCCGGCTCCCAGATTGTGAACTGAAAAATCCCCACTCATTTCTGTACCCGCCAAAGAAAATTCCGATTGTAATACACTTTTGAATATTTTATGTGACGTAAGATATTCCGCAAGGTATTCCTGTTCGGTTTGTCCGGGTGTCGGGATCAACAAAGCGTCCTTTTTCAATGCAACCAGATCCATGATGCTTGAATAACCCGACCTGAAGACAACCAAACGTGATGAGACAATTGCTTTTTTCAGGGCCTCCGAAGGAAGGTGTGAAACAATTCTGTGATTGCCGTTTTGTTCATCATGTTTTCTTCCCGGCCTTCCCTCTATCAGAATGGCTTTGCCGGTATAGGTATCGATTTGTGATAAAACAATTTTTTCAAAAACACTTCGCGAAGGTTCCGGGCCGCTGATCACGATGCAGAGGTCGTATTCAATATTTATTTCTTCAGATGAAGGAGTGTAACGCGAAAGAGGATTGATGAAACGGGCATTTGACGGAATCGGATATTTGTGCGACAGGTCTCCGGAAATGTTTACACCGCCGCTATAATCAGGGATCCAGCAAAAATTATATTTATTGATAATCCGGCTGTGGAAATAATAAAGGAGCGGCTCAAACACCCCCAAACCCCGTGGGCACTTGATCATTACCTGGTGGGTCATGTAGACCGAACAAACATTCTTGTTCCACAATCCAAACCTGCCGTCTGAAATAACAACATCAATTTTATGCTCGCGGATAATATTCTTGAGATGAGAATGTTCGACCAGCATCCGGAAAATAATTTTAGGGAGCTGGAAAATGATTTTCATCCATGCCGGAAAAACGGATGAGTATGAAAGCCCATAACCTTTCAGATAAATAAAACGCAAATCAGGAAACTCTTCGCGCAGTAAATGCTCCATCCTTCCGTCTGCGGCGATGATCACTTCATGTCCTGCTTTCAGCAATTCCCGGATAATTGGAATGCACCGCGTGGCATGACCAAGGCCCCAGTCAAGGGGAGCGACTAATATTTTTCTTGATGCCATGCCGAATTATCCCATCAAATACCGAATCTTGCCTGAGACGAGACGAATATACAAATTGCGAATTAGCTTTGCACCCCATTTGTAAATTCGTAAGTATTAGTATTTGGTAGTATGAAGAGAAAGCTTGCCCGTTTTGCAGAAAATGAAACATTTCCCCACTTGTTTCAGCCAAAAATGTTTCCACCTGTTGACCACCCGCTGAAAGGCAAATGGCATACAGACTTCTTTAAAAACGAAAACCCCATCGTGCTCGAGTTGGGCTGCGGACGCGGCGAGTACACGGTGAACCTCGCCGAAAAATTTCCGGAGAAAAACTTTATCGGCGTAGACTGGAAGGGCGCACGGCTCTGGCGCGGAGCCAAAACCGTTCAGGAAAATAAAATGACAAACGTGGCTTTCCTGCGCATCATGATCCAGAATATCCTCAACCATTTTTCAAAAGATGAAGTGAGTGAAATATGGATTACATTTCCTGATCCCCAGCCTCAATCAACCCGCGAACGCAAAAGACTTACCGCTCCCCGCTTTCTTGATCAGTATAAACAAATATTAAAAGCGGGCGGCATCATTCACCTTAAAACAGACAACAAACCGTTTTATGAATATACGCTTGGTGTAATTGAAGAAAATAAACATCATAAGATCTATTCAACCGACGACCTGTACCACTCTGATGCCGACAATGAAATTTTAGGTATTAAAACTACGTATGAAAAAATATTTCTGGAACAGGGATCTAAGATCTGTTATGTGAAATTTACGCTTGCATGAAAAAAGAAAAAAACAAACTCGATTCTTTTTTTGAACAGGTTTATGCAGTGGCAAGGCTTGTTCCAAAGGGAAGGGTTACATCTTATGGAGCCATTGGCAAGTATTTGGGAACAGCAAAGAGTGCCCGCATGGTCGGCTGGGCAATGAACGGAGCACACCAGGTAAAGCCGAAAGTTCCTGCACATCGTGTTGTTAACCGCACGGGTTTACTTACCGGTAAACACCACTTTGGAACACCGACAAGAATGCAGGAATTGCTTGAAAAAGAAGGCATCAAAGTAAAAAATGACCAGGTGCAGGATTTTAAGAAATTGTACTGGGATCCAATGGTTGAGCTTAGCATATGATCGAAACAAATGTAGGAATCTCTATAAAACAGACAGTTACTCTGCCGCCAAATCAGAAATGGTTCCGAACGGCGCTAAAGATTACCTTTGCGTCAGATTACCGAATAGATTCATTGAGAATTAAAAGAAGTGTAATCTGAATAAAAAAATGATTACGAAAGAACAAGTTATAGAAGCATTAAGCAATGTGATCGAGCCTGATCTGGGCAAAGACCTCATCACCCTGAAAATGGTTGAGGACATTGCCGTGGATGGAATGAACGTTTCCTTCACCGTGGTATTAACCACTCCGGCATGTCCGATGAAGACGATGATTCACAATGCATGCGTCAATGCAATCATCCATTTTGTTGACAAGGACGCTATTGTAATTGTAAACATGACAGCGCGTACAACCAGCGGCCGCGTAAAAGAAGACGTGCTATTACCTGAAGTAAAAAACATCATCGCAATCGCTTCCGGAAAAGGCGGTGTTGGCAAGTCAACTGTGGCAGCAAACCTTGCTGTGGCACTGGCAAAAAAAGGCGCAACAGTTGGATTGATTGACGCCGATATTTACGGACCCTCTCAACACATTATGTTTGGAGTTGAGCATGAACGTCTTTTTGTAAATGAGCGTGATGGAAAAACATTTATGATTCCCGTAGAAAAATACGGAGTAAAAGTTTTGTCAATAGGTTTTCTTGTTGATCCCGACCGTGCGATTCCCTGGCGGGGACCGATGGCATCAAAAGCATTGAAGCAATTATTCTCCGATGCAGAATGGGGAAAACTGGATTACCTCCTCATCGACCTTCCTCCGGGAACAGGAGATATTCACCTCACACTTGTTTCTGCTGTGCCTGTAACCGGAGCCGTAATCGTGAGCACTCCGCAACATGTAGCGCTGGCAGATGCACGCAAAGGAGTAAGCATGTTTATGCTGGATGCCATCAATGTACCCGTGCTCGGACTCATCGAGAATATGGCATACTTCACTCCCGAGGAATTGCCAAACAATAAATATTACATCTTTGGAAAAGAAGGATGTAAAAAGCTTGCAGAAGAATTAAAGGTTCCTTTTCTTGGAGAAATTCCGCTCGTGCAAAGTATCCGCGAAGGTGGAGACACAGGAATTCCCGTTGCACTTGACGACAACACGATTGTATCAAATGCTTTTATGGAAGTAGCTGATCAGGTAGTACGACAGGTTTCGATACGGAATGCAACCAAACCGGCAACAAAGAAGGTTGAAGCAATGGCGCATTAATGTAATTAGTTGAATAGTTTAATAGTTGATTTGTATTTACGCAGCGACATCTAATCAACCACTCAACTAATTAACCACTCAACCAATTACAATTTTATCGATGAAAACCAATACCGAACCCAAATTACTATCCCGGATTGAAGAGGCACTCAATCAGCTGCGTCCTTATCTCGAGGCCGACAATGGCAACGTGAGTCTGGTTGAAGTAACGGAAGACATGATCGTCAAACTCCGCTTTCATGGCGCCTGCCGCGGCTGCAGCATGAGCACAATGACATTGCGTGCAGGGATCGAACAAACAATTTTGCGGATGGTGCCAGAGATTAAATCAGTTGAAGCGATTGACCAGGAGGAAGATGAGTTGATATAGCATGAGACATTTATTGAACGGCTGCTTCCCAATCAACTAATCAACCCAATCACCTAATCAACAATTTTCAATTAGTTTCGCAGTCTCAAATAACCCCCATGCCACAAGCCGTAATTACCGTCAAAGACCTAGTAAAACACTACACAGAAATAAAAGCCGTGAACGGCATCAGCTTCGAGGTTTTTGAAAATGAAATTTTCGGCTTGCTTGGTCCGAACGGCGCAGGAAAAACCACCACACTGGAGATCATTGAAACGCTTCGCGAGAAAAGTTCCGGCGAAGTAATGGTGTATGGTTTGAATGTGGAGAAAGACAACAACGAAATAAAAAAAATAATTGGCGTACAGCTTCAGGCTGCCGGCTACTACCCTGCATTAACACTGAGCGAGTTGCTGGTTCTGTTTTCGGGTTTATACAACGTAAAAGTTGATACACATGAAATGCTGAAACTTGTCGGCCTTGAAGACAGAAGCAAATCCAAGTACAAGGAGCTTAGCGGAGGACAGAAACAGCGATTCAGCATCTGCACCACACTCATCAATAAACCAAAGATTGTTTTTCTGGATGAACCCACAACAGGACTGGACCCGCAAGCCCGAAGAAACCTGTGGGAACTGATCAAACAGATCCGCGCACAGGGAACTACAGTAGTCATCACCACACATTACATGGACGAAGCGGAAAACCTCTGCGACAGAGTAGCCATCATTGAGAAAGGAAAAATAATTGCACTTGATACCCCGGACAAACTGATCGACGACCTCGTTGAAAAAGGATTTGAACGGAAGAAAAAAGTGAAAGACGCAAACCTCGAAGACGTTTTTCTCTCCCTCACAGGCCAGGAATGGCGGGACGAGTAGATTAGAGAAAGTATCGGGTAAGTAGTATTAAGTACAAAGACAGCACCCAACGGGGTCTTTACTCAATACTAAAATCTCACATCTCACTACTCACTACTTTGTACTTTCTTCCTCGCCTTCCCGTATTTCATAAACGTATAATCAAAAGCATACTTCGCCAGAATAATTCCGGTGACACCGTCTTTCCATCCGCCCTTTCCGAAATACCATTTCAGAAATGAAGCAATTGAACTTAGCCACTGCTGAATCACAGACAAGCTTTTATTTTTCTTTAGCAGGGTTTCTGCCGAGAGCGTAGTATAGCGTTCCAGCTTCTCTTTAATTTCTTGTTTTGATTCAAAAGTATAATGGTGCAGCGCGCCTCCAAATACTGCAATGCTTTGATATCCCGATGGCTCTTCATGTACAACAGGTGAGTTTTTAAAATTGCTTTTTCTTCTGTCAAACAGGCGCACAGGAAAATCAGGCGATACAACCGGGTAAAGCGCATGTATTTTTTTTCCAAGCACATACCAGTCTCGTTTCAACCGGTATGCATCTAAAAGCACTTCGCCATTTTTTAATTTATTTAATGACAAGATCAGTTCATCGTCGGGGATTTCGTCACTGTCTACCATTAATACCAGGTCGTGCATACAATTATCTACGGCAAAAGTCCGCTGGTTTTTAAAATTGTCAAATGCACGGAAAAGAAAACGGCAATTGTGTTTTTCGGCAATGGATTTTGTTGAATCGTGACTCCCCGAATCCACCACTAAAATTTCATCACATGTTTTTCCAAGCTGTGAAATAATTCTGTCGAGGTATTTTTCGCTGTTATAAGTAAGAATGAATGCCGATAACTGTTTCATTGCAGGCAAAGTAAGTACAACTTCTTTTATCTACTTTTGAAACCGTAAAAAACCAGCATTGTGAGCGACGAAAAAAAGTATAGCCAGTGGCGGGCCATGTTTGCCATTACAAGAGCGAGTCTGAGATCTATCACCCGAAGTCCCAGTGCCGTAGTATTCACGCTTGCTTTCCCCTTAATTTTTATTGTTGTCTTTGGTTTTATGGGCGGTGGCAGGTTCTCTGTCGATGTTGCAGTACGGGAAGGGTGTAATAAGGCTAACCCGATATACATGGCATTGCAGGGCATTGATGTCATCCGTCTTGATACGGCAGAAGGATCCGATAAACTGAATGCCGACCTTGAAAAAGGAAGAATTGATGCCAGCCTTCTTATCAAGGACAATGGAGTAGATGCCATGCCACGCTACAGTGTTTTTATTGAAACTACTTCTGCCTCGCCCGAGCGTGGAAATATTTTCAAGTCTGTGCTCAATAATATCTTTTATACTCTGAACGAAGCTTTGATGACGGATGTTCCTGCCATGGCCGAATTAAAGGAAACCCAGGTAAGTGTTAGACAATACAAAACGATCGATTTTATTCTGCCGGGCCAGCTTGGTTTCTCATTGCTAAGTACGGGTGTATTCGGAACAGCTTTTGTGTTTTTGAGTTTGCGCCAAACACTTGTGATCAAGCGGTTTTTCGCAACGCCAATCAAACGTCAATTCATAGTTATTGGTGAAGCACTCAGTCGGCTCATCTTTGCACTTATTGGAGCGTTGATCATTATACTAATTGGTCATTTTGCTTTTGGATTTACATTAATTTACGGTGTAACAACTGTTCTTAATATGCTTGTTCTTTCGGCACTGGGGCTCATTGTATTTATGGGCTTTGGGTTTGTTGTTTCGGGAATTGCCAAAAATGAAAATGCCGTTCCCCCCATTGCTAATATCATCACACTCCCTCAATTTCTCCTCAGCGGAACTTTTTTCCCTATCACAGCATTTCCGGAGTGGCTGCAACCGATTTGTAAAGTATTGCCGCTTACTTATCTGAATGATGCCATGCGCAAAGTGGCATTCGAAGGGATGAACCTGGTTGGGGTTAGCCATCAAATTTTAGTCGTTGGCATTTGGGGCGCAGTTATTTACATGCTTGCCTTCAAATTTTTCAAATGGGAATAAAAAAAGAGCTTTTTGAATGATTTGTACCTGCATGGTTTTTTGTTGTCTTACACACTGAAAATAACTACCTTAGCCCTTGCAATTCACGCAACCTTTGACCATTTTCTTCGATAAAACCTTCACACAATTCAAATGAGAAAAACCTTTATATTCGGACTTGTATTCCTGATTTATTTGTTTGGAAATCCATCATTTGCCCAGCGCGGGAAAGATGGTGCAAAAACAATTTCATCGGCGGTAAACGTCAACGAATACACATCATTGACTTCGAATGCTAGTGCGGGCAGCACAACCATTTCAGTTGCAAACAGTTCCTTGAACAGCAATGGATATTTCTCCGGACCATTGGCGCCGGGAGACCTTGTTTTTATCATTCAGATGCAGGGAGTGACCATCAGCACGCCCAACGACAGCACCTACGGCAAAATCAATGCTTACAATAATTGTGGATATAACGAATTCGCCGAGGTATCAAGTGTTCCCAATTCAACTTCAATAAGTTTTGATTGTGGACTGCAGCATGCATATACAGCCGCTTGGAAAGTTCAGATTGTGAGGGTTCCCAGATGGAGTTTGCTCACCATAAACAGTGGTGGCCAGATTAGCTGCCCGACATGGTCCGGAACATCCGGGGGTGTTGTTGCAGTGGAAGTTTTGGGCAACATTGTGATTAATTCCGGCGGAAGCATTAATGTAACCGGAAAAGGTTTTCGCGGAGGCGCCCTGGACAACCAGTCTCAATTCGGAACATATGATTATACCTGGAATACTGCCGTCTCCGGCGCCGAAAAAGGTGAAGGCGTTGGAGGTAATCAGGGCGACTATGATAATCTGACCGGAAGATTTGACAGAGGTGCTCCTGCAAATGGCGGTGGTGGTGGCAATGGACATACTGCCGGTGGTGGAGGTGGTGCGAATGCGGGCAACATCGTTACATGGAATGGCTATGGAATTCCCGATGTCTCTACAGCATCATGGGCAAATGCCTGGAACCTTGAATGGAATGGCTTTGCCAGTAACAATAGTTCCGGCGGCGGGAGAGGCGGATACACGTATTCTTCTACTGACAGAAATGCGCTGACCGAAGGCCCCGGCAATACAAATTGGGGAGGAGACTTCAGGCGCAACGTTGGAGGTTTGGGAGGTCGCCCGCTTGATTATTCAACAGGGAGATTATTTCTCGGTGGCGGTGGCGGCGCAGGAGATCAAAATCAAAATAAAGGTGGCGCTGGTGGTAGTGGCGGCGGGTTGATTTATGTGATGTCGTTTGCAAATGTTACCGGTGGAGGACAGGTGACTGCAAACGGAAATAATGGACAAAGCACACCTGTAAGAGGTACTGACGCTGCAGGAGGTGCCGGTGCGGGAGGAACCATCGTGATAAATTCAACCGGGACCATCTCCGGAATTACCCTCAACGCAAGCGGAGGAAATGGTGGTAACCAGATTATCAGAAATGCTTTTGAACCTCTGGAAGCAGAGGGAACCGGCGGCGGTGGTGGTGGTGGATACATCTCAATCACCAATGGTAGTCCGGGCAGAACTGCAAATGGAGGAAATAACGGAACAACTGACGCAGGCGGACTTCTGGAATTTCCACCGAACGGTGCAACAAAGGGCGCAACAGGCCTTCCTGCCCAAACGTTTAACAGTTATTATCTGACTGCTATGGGTGATACAATTTGTCCAAACACAAATGCTACACTAACAGCGTCTATTGTTGGAACTCCGCCAACAGGCGTTACATACTATTGGTACACTTCAGCAACGGGCGGAAATGCCGTTGGTACGGGTACAACTTATACTACACCGTCGATTGCAGTTTCTACCACATATTATGTAGAAATTTGTCCCGGCTTTTACAGGGTTCCTGTTCAGGTTTTTGTTACACCAACCCCCACTCCCACTTTTACGTTTACCAGCACTTGTCTGGGTGACGCTACAGTATTTACCAATACAACAACAGGGGGCGTTAACTTTGCCTGGAATTTCGGCGATGGGTTTTCATCAGGCCAGCAGAATCCCAGCCATACTTATGCAACAGCGGGTTCTTATGTTGTTTTATTTACTGTAGCATTCGGAAACGGTTGTCTTGCAAATGCTTCCCAAACGGTAACAGTAGGAAATACACCACAGGTTAGTTTTACTTCTTCAGGCGCAACAACAGCTTGCGGATCCTTGACAGTAAATTTTATCAATAACACAACAGGCGGAGGTGCAAATACCTATAGCTGGAATTTCGGTGATGGATCCGGGGCATCGTCTCAGCAAAACCCCTCACATACATACTCAACACCAGGCACATTTACCGTTACCCTTCTTGCCACTTTAGGTAGCTGCAGTGATGCTGATTCAATTGTAAATTACATCACAGTCAACCCAGCACCCAACGCCGGATTTACCGCGTCAAACGTATGTTTGGGAGATGTAATGAACTTCAATAACACATCAACAGGCGCAACGGGTTATACCTGGAATTTTGGTGATGGCGGAACCTCAACGGGCGCCAACCCTTCGCATACCTATCTCACAGCAAATACATTTACGGTAACCCTGATTACAACCAATGGCCCATGCGCAGATACTGTTGTGCAGAATGTTGTTGTCAATATTGCGCCACAGGTCAGTTTTGCTACTTCCGGTGCAACCACAGGATGTGCTCCTTTTGCCGTGACTTTCGTAAACAACACAACCGGTGGCGGCGCAAATACCTACAGCTGGAATTTCGGTGACGGCACTTCCGCATCATCTCAGCAAAACCCGTCACACACATACATGACCCCGGGCACTTATACAGTTACACTTTCTGCAATACTTGGCTCATGCAGTGATGTTGATTCTATAATCTCATATATAACTGTGAACCCATCTCCTGTTGCAGGTTTTTCTGCAACAACAGTTTGCCTGGGTGATACAACGGTATTTACGAATACTTCAACCGGTGGCGTAAGCTATGCATGGAACTTCGGCGATGGAAACACCTCTGTACAGTCGAATCCGCGCCATGTGTATTCCACTTCGGGATCATTTGTTGTTTTGCTTACTGTCGCCAATAGTTTCGGTTGCCTTGCAAACAGCACCCAAACAATTAACGTCAACAACAGCCCTCAGGTTAGCTTCACATCTTCGGGTGCAACCACAGGATGCGGTTCGCTCACCGTGAATTTTGTAAATAACACGACAGGCGGCGGCGGAAATTCATATACCTGGAATTTTGGAGATGGCACAGGAACCTCTTCCCAGACAAATCCTTCATACACTTACGCAACTCCCGGTACATACACAGTAACACTTGCCGCAACACTCGGCAGTTGCAGTGACGCAGATTCAATAGTGAACTACATCACCGTGAATCCCTTTCCAATAGCAAGCTTCAGCGCTACGGCCGTTTGCCTGGGTGATCCAATAAACTTTAATAACCTCTCCACCGGCGCCACTAGCTATAGCTGGGATTTTGGTGATGGTACTGGCACATCCACTGCATTGAATCCCTCGTATACTTACGCTACAGCAAATACGTTCACGATTACAATGGTTGCTTCAAATGGACTCTGTACAGATACCGTTACAGGGAGCATTTCCGTACTGCCGGCGCCACAGGTGAATTTCACTTCTTCAGGAGCAACCACAGGATGTGGCTCACTCACGGTAAATTTTGTAAACAATACAACAGGCGGCGGCGGAAATTCCTATACCTGGAGTTTTGGTGATGGCACAGGAACTTCTTCCCAGTCAAATCCTTCATACACCTATTCAACTCCCGGTACATACACCGTAACACTTGCTGCTACACTTGGCAGTTGCAGTGATGCTGATTCAATAGTGAATTACATCACCGTAAACCCTTCGCCAACAGCGGCCTTCAGCGCTTCCAATGTTTGCCTTGGCGATGTCATGAATTTCACGAACGCCTCAAGCGGAGCCACCGGTTATAGCTGGGATTTTGGCGATGGTTCAGGAACATCAACTTCTGCAAGCCCATCTTACACCTATGCGACAGCAAACACTTTTACAGTTACACTGATCGCTAGTGATGGAACCTGTACCGATACAATTACACAAAGCGTTGTCGTGAACAATGCCCCGCAAGTCAGCTTCACTTCTACTGGAGCAACAACAGGATGTGGTACGCTCACTGTGAATTTTGTAAACAACACTACAGGCGGCGGCGGAAATTCCTACAACTGGAATTTTGGTGATGGCACTGGAACTTCTTCCCAGTCAAATCCATCATACACCTATTCAACACCCGGTACATACACCGTAACACTTGCCGCAATACTTGGCAGCTGCAGTGATGCTGATTCAATAGTGAATTACATTACCGTGAACCCCGCCCCAACAGCAAGCTTCAGCGCTTCCAGTGTTTGCCTTGGTGATGTCATGAATTTCACGAACGCCTCAAGTGGAGCCACCGGTTATAGCTGGGATTTTGGCGATGGTTCAGGAACATCAACTTCTGCAAGCCCATCTTATACCTATGCAACCGCAAATACTTTTACTGTAACACTGATCGCAACAGATGGGACCTGTTCCGATACCATTACACAAAACGTTGTCGTGAACAATGCTCCACAGGTTAGCTTTACTTCTACCGGACCTACGACAGCTTGCGGCGCACTTACGGTGAACTTTGTAAATAACACAACGGGCGGCGGCGGAAACACATATACATGGAATTTCGGCGACGGCACAGGAAGCTCTTCACAGCAAAACCCAACCTATACATATACAACACCGGGCACCTACACCGTTACCCTCGCAGCTTCCGTGGGTTCGTGCAGCGATGTTGATTCACTTGTAAACTATATTACAGTTACGCCTGGTCCGGTTGCAAGCTTTACTGCAGGAAGCGTTTGCCTTGGTGAAACAGTATATTTTGTCAATACCTCCACAGGTGCCACCTCGTATTTGTGGGATTTTGGAGATGGAACCGGAACATCTTCGCTTCTGAATCCAACACACGTTTACAATGTCGGTAACACCTTTACCATTACGCTGATCTCTACTGATGGAAATTGTTCAGACACCATTACACAAACTGTGACCGTGAATCCCGCACCGGTCGTGTTGTTCAGCGCAAGCGCCACTTCAGCATGTGATTCGCTCACAGTAACATTTACCAACAGTACAACAGGTGCTACAAGTTACAACTGGGATTTTGGAGATGGATTTTTCTCCACCGATGTAAATCCTACCCACACATACAATGTTCCGGGAGTCTATTCAGTTACGCTGAATGGTATTTTAGGGATATGCATCTCTTCTCAGACATCCGTGAATATGATCTCCATTTATGAGACTCCTCAGGCTACGGTCTCTGCGTCGTCATTGTTTCTTTGTCCAAACGACTGTGTGAACTTTACATCAACTTCAACCGGCTCTCCGGTTACCTGGACATGGAATTTTCCAGGAGCATCAACATCAATTTCATCTGCCGAAAACCCGCAGAATATTTGTTACCCGTCTGCCGGATCATTCAATGTTCTGCTAAGTGTTTCAAACGGAAATTGTTCCTCTTCTCAAGCGTTGTCAGGATACATTGTCGTGAACCCGTGTACATCACTCGTGGCGGGTTTTTATTCTAACGACACCGTTCTGTGTAAAGGCTCCTGCATCAACTTCACAAGCACATCTCAAAATGCGTCTTCATATCAGTGGTTGTTCCCGGGTGCATCGCCGTCTTCTTCAACACAGCCTAACCCGGGTAATATTTGCTATCCAATATCAGGCAACTATGATGTAACCTTGATCGTGTCTGATGGAAATACATACGACACACTCACAATTACCAGCTTCATTCAGGTTGCTGCACCTCCTGTACCTCCGACCTTTACTCAAAATGGAGATACGCTTACCAGCTCTTCGGCAACAACCTACCAATGGTTTTACGGAAACTTTCAAATTTCCGGAGCAACCGACCAGACCTATATTGCATCTGCATCCGGAAACTATTATGTAGTCACCACCGATGCAAATGGTTGTCAGGCAACATCGCAGCCGGCATGGGTTTCATTGATTGGAATAGATGAAGTAGATGGCGGAATTTTGATCAGCCTGTTCCCGAATCCGACTTCATCCCAACTGACCTTGCTGCTTGCAACTGACTTAAGATCGATGATTCATATTGGCTTGACTGATGTTCTCGGTAAGCAAATGCTTTCCGATGAATTTATGCTTTCTCAGTCCCCATTCAGAAAAGAACTCGACCTGACGATCCTTGCCCCGGGGGTTTATTTTATCAGTATTGAATTACAGGGCAAAGTGGTGGTAAAAAAGATTGTAAAGCAGTAATTATTTCTTTTTTCGGGGTATTCTGTAAGGTCTTTGTAAGAAAGGACAGAATATACATTTAACAAACATTTGTAAGGTTAGTATAATTTTTTCAGCAGGAAGTGGCTGTTTGCCATACCCGAACAAAAGCTGATGAAAAAAATTGTACTTACACTACTGGTTGTAACCCGTGGTTTCTTTGCATTTTCCCAGGAAGCAATTCCTGAAAATCCGGATTCAGCATCATTCTTCAATCTTTCTCTCGAAGAACTTTTGAATGTTGAGATTTCGGTTGCGTCCAAAAATGCGTTGACGCTTAGAGAATCTCCCGGCATTGTAACGTTGATTACCGAAGACGAAATCAGGAATTCCGGCGCGAATGACCTGATTGAAGTGCTTAGCATGGTTCCCGGTCTGCATTTCGGTGTGGATGTTGAAGGTGCTGTAGGTATTGGCGTACGCGGAAATTGGGGGCATGAAGGAAAAGTACTGCTATTGATTGACGGACAGGAAATGAATGAGCCGCTTTATTCTACGGTTCAGTTCGGACAACACTACCCGATCGATCAGATCAGGAAAATTGAAATTATCAGAGGGCCGGGATCAAGCGTGTATGGAGGCAATGCCGAATATGCAGTGATCAATATCATCACCAATAATCATCTCGAATTTCAGGGGCTGGCAGTTACCACTGCATATGGACAAATGTCAAGAACATTTGCATCCCGCAGTATTTCTGTCAGCGGAGGTCACCACGTGGGTAAGATGGCAGTCAATCTTGGTTTGCATGCCGGAGAAGGAAACCGGAGCGAAAGGACGTTTGAAGATTATTCCGGAAATAGCTACGACATGGCAGGTCAGTCAGGCTTAAAAAACCTGATGTTGAACTTCTCAACAGAATTTAAAGGATTGAATTTTCGTTTGCTCACAGATTATTACGAGATTGAAAACAAGGATGGATATGATAAAGTGTTGCTTGAAGCAGAGCCGGTAAAATTTAATTCAACTTTTTTGGATCTCAATTATAACTGGAAGATTACAAACAAATTATCAATAGCTCCACAGTTAAAATACAAAACACAGAGTCCATGGAAAGTATACGGAAAAATATCCCCTGATGATGATGAGTATTTTAAAGAATTAAAAAGGCCGTCTGCCGGAATCAGTGCACACTATGATGCAAGGAGAAACTTCAATTTAGATGGAGGCGCCGAATATTACCTCGATCAGGCAATTGATCATTCCGAAGGCGGAACTTTCAGCAATGGCGAATCTGCAATCAGTTATCATAATTCGGCATTTTATCTTCAGGGATTGTGGAGCAATAAAATTTTCAACCTAACGGTTGGCGCACGCTACCACGTAAATAATTATTACTCTCCGATTTTTGTGCCGCGCATTGGAATAACCAAGGTGATCAGGAAGGCGCATTTCAAACTTCTATACAGTGCCGCTTACAGGACACCGTCAATTGAGAATATTCGTCTGGGTGAAAATATTGATCCGGAAAAAACCAATGTTGCTGAATTTGAAACCGGTTATCAGTTCGCCGAAAACTCTTACCTCACGGCAAATGTATATGACATTACTACCTACAATGCCATCGAATATTTTTATATCAATGGCGAAGAAGGGTATCATAATTCCGGAAGCACAGGTACAAGAGGATTTGAGATCGATTATAAATTCAAGAACAGTTTTGGTTATGCCGACCTGAACGTGGCATACTATTCGGCACGGGGAAAGGACAAATCCGATAGCTACAGGGTTAACAATGACGATATGCTACTTGGCTTTCCGGGTTTTGTCGCCAATTGTGTGCTCAACATTAAACTGAATGATAAGATAAATATCAGTCCGTCTTTTTCAAGGATTGGAAGAAGGTATGAAGTGAGTGGCGTGGATGCAGAGGGATTGAGCATCTACACAAAACTCAAACCGGAAGTATTGGCTAATCTCTTTCTGGGATTGCAGCACTTAAAAATAAAAGGATTGAATGCTTCGATTGGATGTGCAAATATTTTCGATGCGCAGTCAAAATTCATTCAGCCTTACAATAGTAATCATGCGCCTTTACCGGGCCGGTCAAGGGAATTCAGGATCATCTTGAGGTACCTTTTGGAAAATAATAATAAGAAATAAGAAAAGTGCCATTCACAGGGACACATAAGCATTTGTTGATGAGGGCGAAGCTGGTTTTGCTTCTCCTGGCTTTTGTATTCACTGCATTCAGGCCGGGCATTGATGGAAATGAAGGCAACGAGTACCAGATCAAAGCGATGTTTGTATTTAATTTTATTAAGTACGTAGAATGGCCCACAACAAATCCAAGTACTGAATTTACGATTGGCGTCATAGGTGAATCAGAAATAACCGAACCGCTTGAAAGGATTGCAGTGCAAAAGAAAGTCGGTGAGAAGAAAATTATTATAAAGAAACTTGCACTGGAAGATGACACCTATTGTGATATCATCATTGTTTCAAGGTCACGCTCCAATAAGCTAGTGATGCTTGAAAAGAGATATGCGAACAAGGGTATACTTATTATCTCCGACGAAGCACCGAATCCCGCTACCATCAATCTTATTACCAGGGAAAGCAAGGTCAGATTCGAAATAAATGTTGCTTTGGCGAAAAACTGTGGCGTAAAAATATCAAGCCAGCTATTGACACTTGCAGTGGCAGTTCATTAAGGAAGGAAATTATGAAAAGGAATTCTACAAAGATCGATATTGAAATTTACCTCGTGTTTATCGTGCTCATCGGAGTATCGGTTTTCAATGCTATTTACAGCACGGTGGTTATTTCAAGGAATCAGGATGCCTCCACAAGAATCATGACTGTTGACCTTCCTTCTTTACAAATGCTTGAAAACGTGAATCTCCTGGCTGTGCATTCTAAGATGTTGTCGACAAACTGGGTCTATCTTCCGGGTGCCAGAGAAGATAAAGACAAGCTGCAGAAACTACACGAATCAGAATACCCTCAGCTCAAAGGAGAGTTACTTGCAACCATGACTTTATGGGAGAATAACAAGGAGCAGGACACACTGATTTCACTTTTTAAAAGATTCGATGAATTAATCGTTTTTGAAAAACGGATTATGAAGTCTCTGGTGCGGTTCGACGACTATGAAGACCCTGTCAAAAAATTTGGCGCCGAGGAAATTCTTGAAGCAGAGATTTTGCCGCGTAGCGCAGCAATCATTACAACACTGAATAAGGTTATCACCAGCCGCCGGATGCAGGTTGATGGATCGCACAACACAATGACAAAGGCTTCGCGTAACCTGATGTGGAGTGTACTGGGAATCGCAATCATGATCATCATCGTTGTTTTGTTGGCCGGGTTTTATTTATCAAACAGCATTATTGTGCCCGTAATGAAACTGAAGAATTATATTAAACTGATAGGGAAAGGTGAAATACCGGAAATAGATGTAGTAGTCAGGGATAATGCAGTGGGGCAAATGACAGAAGCTGTAAAAACGCTTGTTGGAAGTGTAGAACGGACCGCACAATTTGCGAATAACATCGGAGATGGGGATTTTGAATCGGAATTTCAACCATTAGGCAAGAAAGACAAGCTTGGGAATGCATTGATACAAATGCGCGATAGTCTGAAAAAAGCTGACCAGGAAAACAGGTTGCGGAACTGGGAAGCTACCGGTATTGCCGAGATAAACCAGGTATTGCGTGAGAATACCGATGGAATAGAAAAATTGTCGGGTGGCTTGTTGAAGACACTAACGGAATATATTCACGCAAGCTGTGGCGGATTCTATCTCTTCGAGGAAAACACAATTACAAAACAACGCAGGATCAGACTCATTGCCGGATATGCATTGCCTGCAATTCACAAGACATCACTGGAGATTGGTGAAGGTTTTGTAGGCCAGGCCATCAGGAATGAAGGCATCATTCACATCAAGGACGTTCGACAGGAGAATTTTAAAGTGGAATCAGGTCTGGGAGGATTTGTTACTTCGCAATTGCTGGTGGTTCCGGTAATGCACCAGGGTACTGTCTATGGAGCGATCGAGTTCAGTTCTTTCAGTGCTTTCGAGTCTTATGAGATTTCTTTTATGAGCCGAATCGGCGAGATCATCGGTTCTGTAATGGCCTCTTCCATTACCAACTCTCTGACTAAAAATTTATTGGAAGAAACACAATTGCAGGCCGTGCAATTAAAAACACAAGAGGAAAAACTGAGAAAAACCAATGATGAACTATCTTCACAGGGGGAATTGCTGCGCGCATCAAAAGAAGAATTAAAATCAAGAAATGAAGACCTGAAGATAAAGGCCGAACTCTTGCAATCACAAAATGAACGCCTCGAAGATGCTACAGCGGCACTGGAGATCAAAGCAGAAGAATTGGAGCAAAGCAGCAAATATAAATCGGAGTTTCTTGCCAATATGTCGCATGAGCTGAGAACTCCATTAAACAGCGTCCTGATCCTTGCAAAGCTTTTGTCAGAAAATAAAAATAAATCCCTGACAGAAAAAGAAATGGAATACGCAAAGGTAATTCATAAATCAGGAAATGATTTGCTTTCTCTTATCAATGACATCCTTGACCTTTCAAAAATTGAAGCAGGAAAAGTTGAACTTGAGGTCGGGAAAGCAAACATCAGGCAAATTAAATACAACATGCTTGACCTGTTCTCCCCTATTGCCGGAGAACGAAAAATAGAACTTCAGACGGAGTTGCATTCAGATTTACCCGAGGAATTTTTAACGGATCAGTTTAAGCTGGAACAGGTACTCAAGAACCTGCTCTCGAATGCATTAAAGTTTACGAGTGCCGAAGGGACTGTTACATTAAGAATGAAACAAGCTGACCGCAAGACAGAGTTCAATTCAAAATCTTTACTTGAAGCTGCCAATGTTATCGAGTTTTCTGTAAGCGACACCGGAATCGGAATACCTCAGGAAAAGCAAAACGACATATTTGAAGCCTTTCAACAAGCGGATGGCTCTACAAGCCGCAAGTATGGCGGCACCGGGCTCGGCTTATCAATTTCAAAAATGATTGTTGGTTTGCTCGGTGGCGAGATGAAGCTAAAAAGTGAATCGGGAAAAGGAAGCACATTTTATCTGTTCCTTCCGCTCACCCCCGCTAATGCAGAGGTTCCCGGAAAGGAAACAACTGTTATCGAAACAGAAAAGGAATCCAGGAAGGTTACGCAATCACAAATACCATTGCTTCTAACCAAGCCCTTATTTTCAGTTCATGATGACAGAGATAACCTGCGACCCGATGACAGAATTTTACTCATCGTTGATGACGATGAAAACTTTGCAAAGGCCCTTGTGAATTTTTCACACGAACACAACTTTAAAACAATAGTTACAAATCAGGGGGATATCGCTTTGAATTACGCTTCCATTTATCATCCCGCAGCCATTCTGATGGAAATGCAGTTACCCGTAATGGATGGATGGACTGTTTTAAAAAAACTAAAAGAGAATGCAACATTGAGCAACATTCCTGTACATGTAATGTCTGTATTGGATAAAGGCAGCCTGGGTATTAAACTTGGAGCACTTACCTATTTGAGAAAACCACCTGATAAACGGGATATTGAAAATGTGTTTTTGGATATTGAAAAAACATTGTCCGGAACAGTGAAGAATCTGCTGATCGCCCAAATCGACGGGGGCAATTCAGGATTGGTGTTAGATGTAATTTCAAAGTCTGTTAATTGTAAATACAGAGATGTTGAAAATATTGACAAGGCTAAAAATATTCTGAATAGCAGGGAACATTTTGATGGGATCATTGTGTCATTGGCC
>JAPLDB010000224.1 GCA_026391975.1 Bacteroidota bacterium
CGACATCATGACCCTGCAGAGAGCTTTTAAGAGAAACAACATTCAAAATCCGCTTAGTGTCGCCCACAATGGCATTGAAGCACTTGACCTGCTTCGCGGAACAAATGGAGTTGAGAAGGTGCTTCCTGCCCCCCGCATTATACTGCTGGATATTAATATGCCGCAAATGAACGGACTGGAATTCCTTCGCGAACTAAGGAAAGATGAAGATCATAAAAGTGCCAGTGTATTTGTGCTCACTACTTCTAATGATGATAAAGACAGGATGGAAGCCTTTAACCTGAATGTTGCGGGATACATTATCAAACCGGTCACCTTCGAAAATTTCGTTGTTGCAGTCGCCCAACTGAATGGGTTCTGGAAAATCTGTGCCTATCCACAATAATATTATAAAGAATATTCAATTAAAAACCCCGTATTGCTTTTAGCATTACGGGGTTTTTCTATTTCAGAACAATTGAATTTATGCTACAAGTCTGAAGGACTTATAAATATCGCTCATTGAAGCATTGGTATCTGCAAGTGCCAGTGGCAATTGTTCAGCAATTGTATTTACAATCCCATCGATGTCTTCAATAGTAAGCTTATTGTTTAGCGGAATCCGCAAACCGGTATTGTTATAAGATACACTCGGAAACACGGATATATTAATAAAGTATCCGGCATTCATTAAGCGCCGAACCATATTGTAACCGGTATCAGGTTTACCAACCCCGATAAACATGATCGGCGAATCATTTTCATTGATCAATGGCAGCTGCAATTCTTTTGCTTTGTTATTGAAATAATCAATTTTCGTTTTCAACTCATTTTGCATGGTATAGATCTCATCAGTCAGGTGGATCTTCGCTGATGCGATCACAGCCCCAAGAACCATCGGGGGCATCTGAATTGAAAAAATAAATGCCTTGCTCGTATTCCTGATCAACTGCAAATGTTTTTCATCAGGATAAACAAGGAGGCCGCCTGCAACCCCAAAAGCTTTTGTAAGTCCGGTAGTAAGAAACAATCTGTTATGGTACTCCTCCTGACTTAATACATATCCCGTACCATGCGGTCCTGCCCAACTCATGCCATGTATATCATCCAGGTAAAGATGAAGTTGTTCGTGACGGTCCAGCAGTTTGTAGAGCTCTTTCACCGGAGTATAATCCCCCTGCATTGAATAAACGCCATCTGCCATATACCATATTTTACGGTAGCTGTCTTTCAATGACCTGATGCGTTGTTCAAGCATGTCAATTCTGTTATGGCGGACCAATTCAACCCTGATATTTCTGGTCTTCAACAGCTGAACTGCCGTTTGAACACTGTCGTGTACCTGCGCATCCATGATCACAGCATCGCTATCACCTACAATAACGGGGATGTTCGACATATGACCTACAGTAAGCGATTGAACAATAACAGACGGGCGATGAAACATTTGCCTCATTAAATCTTCCGCTTCCTGGTAATACCTCGAGGAAACATAAGCGCGGGATGACGAAAACTGCGTTCCATATTTATCAGTTGCTTCCATGGCCGCCGCCTTCAGACGAGGGTCATGTTCCAGGCCAAGGTAGCCGCAAGACCCAAAAAATAAAAGCTTTTGACCACGAATGGTAATATGACGGCCGTCGAGAGATACATCTTCGGTGCCGTTGTGAACAATTCCTAAATTGGCTGCCAGGGTGGCAACTTCATTCACAATTTCCTGTACTTGTTCGTGTTTACTTTTCTCTTCCATTAATCAGATTACTTGATGGATGCTACATATCACCGTCGTAACAAAAGTAAAACAACCCTTTCGGCGGCCTTTTTTCACAGAGGTAAGTTATGAGCACCGTTATGAACAAGAAAAAAATGACCAATCAAAATAAATTATAGGTTTGCGATAAATTGTGATTCCAATGGAAAAAGAAAAGCACGCAAAAGAATCAATGAAGGATGAGATCAGAAGAGAGTTTCAGCTCGAACGCATGGTGCTATTCAGCGATGCAGTTTTTGCCATTGTAATTACACTGATGGCGATCGAGATACACTTGCCCGATAATGTCCGCTTTACTTCCAATGACGATCTCAAGGATGCGCTCATCCATATTTTGCCAAATATCATTGCATATAGTGCAAGCTTTCTATATATAGGATTCACGTGGTACCAGCATCTTCAGGTTTTCAGTCTGCTAAAGGATTACGACAAAGGCCTTGTATTCAGAAACCTGCTCATGCTTTTTTTTATCGGCTTTTTCCCATTCTGTGCATCGCTCGTGGCCAGGCCAAACAACGGCGTTTATCTTTCAGTGCTGATCTATTTTGCCATCATTCTTATCACAAAAACAGCGCAGCTATCTCTCCAGCATTACATTCTTGTAAAGCGCCCGCAATTGCGCATCAATGCCGATATACAAGTAGAATTAAGAAGCTATCACAAAAGCAGACTTGCGATTATTTTGCTGGTCGTCATGTTCTTTCTTACGTCCGGTTCTATGTATCTTATTCAGGATCCGGAAATGAAAGGTATGGCCTGGATCTGGTTCTTCTTTTTCCCTATCCTGTTGAGGTTTTTCCAAAGAAGGAAGAAAAAGTAACCGACGGACGAATCTGTTGATTTTTCCAACCCTTTTATTACCAATCGGCCAATTTGAAGACCCTTGTGAAAAAGCGATTGCTACAGGGGCGCACTGAATTTTTAACTTTATTCTTTTTAAAAAATAATGTAGGTTTGTCAAAACAAAAATTCAACAAAAATGAAAAGACAATTACTCACAGCTTTTATTGCGCTTACTGCCTTCGCATCGCAAGGACAATGGATTCAGCAATCAGTTCCTTTCGCTTATGAAGGCTACATCAACGACATCAGAGTTAAAGATGCAAACACAGTATGGGGAAACACATGGGATGCCGTAACGCATTCCGTACCTTATACTCAGGACTGGGTTCGCACTACTGACGGCGGAAATACCTGGACATCAGGTTCTGTTGGTGCTCCGTCTCAATGGGTTATCTCGAATATCTGGCCTATCGACGGAGATACATGCTATGTTGCCATGTTTGACAGTACAGGCGCAGGCGGAATGGAATATAAAACAACTGATGGAGGTGCAACATGGGCTCAGGTTGGAGCGAATATGTTCCAGGCAACTACTTCTTTTGCTGATGTAACTTATTTCTGGAATGCCCAAAATGGAATGGTCATGGGTGATCCCGTTGGTAGCCCGCTCAAGTATGAAATTTTCCTTACCAATGACTATGGAAACACCTGGACACAAGTTCCGCCTGCCAATCTTCCAACCCTTACAAACAATGCAGAATACGGCATTACCAACCTCTTTGATGCTGCTGATGGTCGTGTCTGGTTTGGCACAACATACGGATCTATTTACCGTTCTATAGATGGTGGAAATACCTGGACGAAATCCGCTTCGGGTTTCCCTGCTTATACAGCTGCAGGTGGTACTCGTCAGGACATCAGCAACATCGCATTCACCGATTCTTTGCATGGCCTGATCACTCAGGTAAATGCAACCGATGTTTTACTTAGGTCAACAAGCGATGGCGGTTTAACGTGGACACCTGTAACACCGATATCCGGTGCTGCTTATGCCGGCGACATTGCTGCTGTACCGGGAACAATGAACACTTATGTAACAGCGGGTTCGAATGCAACTTTTGGATTCGGAACTTCTTTTACGCTTGATGGTGGCGTTAATTGGCTTGATATTGACCTGACCATTTCTCATACAGCAATTGATTTTCTGGATACAGTGACTGGCTATAGCGGCGAATACCTTGCTGCAGGCACCTTTGGTGGAGCATTTAAATTTGATGGCGTTCTTGCTGCTATCCCTTGTACATCTCCCAGTATCAATTCAGGAATATCCGTTGCAAATGATTCTGCCATTTGCTTCAACGACACGCTCACAGTTACAACAACAGGTGCCGTTGCCCCAACTGAAGGTGCTACACATGGCTTCAGCATCATCGTGTCATCTGCAGATATCAGCGGAAATAACGATCCATTAACTGACCCAAGTATTTTAGGCGGAACCGGTGTTCAGGGAAGTGCCCAACCAACCGTTCTGATTAATGACCAGACTGTATTTCCTGCGGGAATGTATTACTTCACGCCTGTTGTTTACGGAAATGCTACCGGCACAGGAAATGTAACACAGCTTACGCTTGATCCGAACTGTACATTTACAGGAACTTCAGTGTATGTGAATCTCCTTGATTTCGGCGATCCGCGGTGTATCGACGACGGTATTTCAAGTTTTGCACTCATGCAATTCGGTGTTACTACATTCATGACTTCCCCTGATCAGGTGAATGTTCGCATTCGTGCCATTCAGTATAACGACAATTCTTCAATTGAGATCTTCGACATGACAGGCAGAAAAGTGTTCAGTAACAAATATGCACTTACAACAGGGCTGAACAACATCAGTATCAATGTAGGCGACCTTTCCGGAGGAACCTACATCATCAGAACTCAATCAAACGGTTCAGTTGCCAGTAACAAGCTGATAAAACTCTAAGAAGTTTATTTTTTTACAGAAGGCGGTTTCATTTATTGAGACCGCCTTTTTTATTGACTTTGTTTAATCATGCTCTCCCGGCAGAGGATCCCTTTCCTGATAAGTTATTTAATCACTTTTTCAATGTTCCTGTCAATCGCCTCTTCAGATTTCAAATGATTGATATACCGGATAATTTCCTTCCGCCGGAAAGGAGGAAGATTGTCGAAAGCCTTTCTGATACGAGCATTGGAACAAAGAGCTATTGAAAGTTTCGCCTACATTATAAGCACAAATAAAAATTAAGCATGTTTCATATTCAACAAATGTTTCCGCATCGTGTTTTTTTTGGAAAATGCTAAATACTTCTACTCCATTTTCAATTCATATTATAAAAACAGGATGAATAAAATCCTATTAACAGGATTGAATTAACAGGTCGCTCCTACGGAGCTCAAATTAATCTCGCGGATATTTTCTACAAACAGGACGCTCCTACGGAGCTCAGAATAATAATGGATTGAGCGTTTGAGGGATGGCTGGATCAGATCTTTAGCTCCGTAGGAGCGTCCTGTTTGTAGACTAAAGTGATGGAATTGATTTTTTAGCTCCGTAGGAGCGGCCTGTGATATAAACAAGAGGATTTGATAAATTATCTAAGGA
>JAPLDB010000168.1:0-3922 GCA_026391975.1 Bacteroidota bacterium
AAACAACTTATACTGATGAATCAAATTATGATCTTACAACACGTCAAATTCCCGATTTTGAATTCAGAAATATCTATCGCGACGTGTTGAGTAATTTGAAAGAAGCAAAAAAAGTAATAGCTACAGAAACAAGTATTGAATCGAGTGCTGCAGAGAAAAAGAATAAAATAGCAGTCACAGAGATTCTTTCAGTGTATGCTTTCCAAAGGGAAGTAGACATTTTTGGAAACGTACCATATTCACAGGCATTGGATATTGCGAATATTCTGCCTGCTTATGATGATGCTCAAGCTATTTATGGAAATTTATTTTCCAGACTTGATGCTGCTATTGCTGATATAGACGCCGGTTCAGGCGGCTTTAGAGAAGGCGACCTGGTTTACGGTGGCGACATGACTAAATGGTTAGCATTTGCATACTCTTTAAAGTTAAGAATGGCCATTACAGTTGCTGATGTACCTGCCTTGGATCCGGCAGGGAAAGCTGCAAGCGCTGTTGCAGGAGGAGTACTTGCTTCTTCATCAGACAATGCAAATTTTACATATCTGGCTGTTTCTCCAAATCAAAATCCTGTTTATGTTGAGTTAGTAGCTTCAGGTCGCTACGATTGGGTTCCTGCAAATACAATAGTTGACATTATGGATACGCTGAATGACCCGAGAATGCCATTTTATTTTGAACAAAACCTCGGTGCAGGAGTTTACGTTGGTGGAATTTATGGCGAGAGCAATAGCTACGCGAGCTATACACACGTCACAGAATCGATTCAGACACCTGAAACGAATGGTCTTCTAATGAGCTATACAGAGGTTCAATTCTATCTGGCTGAAGCCGCCGCAAGAGGGTTTATTTCAGGATCTCCTGATACCTATTACAATGCCGGCATTACTTCATCTATCGTGGATGATTGGGGAGGGGCCGCTGCAGATGCCGTTGCTTATTTAGCAAATCCTGATGTTGCTTATGCGACTGCAGGAGGAGGAACCGCAACGTATAAAGAGAAAATCGCCGTTCAGGAATGGCTTGCTTTTTATAACAGGGGCCTTTTGGGTTGGACTACCTGGAGACGCCTGGATGCTCCTGTCTTTAATATTGCACCAACAATTACCAGTATTGCTGAGATACCAACAAGGTATACGTATTCTTCTGCAGAGCAAACGTTGAATGGAAACAGCTACAATGCTGCTGCCGCCGCAATAGGAGGAGATTCAAAAACCACCAAATTATTTTGGGATAAATATTAATTAATTATTTTTTTTACAAAAAGAAGCTGTCTCAAAAGGGCAGCTTTTTTTTGTACTCCAATTACTCAGCAAATAATGGAGGATGTTTCAGATGAAATCCCGTCGAATCCTGATATTTCTTCGCAACAGCAAGAACTTTTCCTTCTTCAAACAATTGTCCGATAAAAACGATGCTCGTTGGCGTTTTAACATCAATGAATCCATTCGGAACGACAACCGATGGATGTCCCGTTAAATTAGTGACCAATAAATTATTTCCTGACAAGGATGGTGCAACGCAAACGTCAACTTTTTTCATTACCTCCTCCATTTGCTGAATCAATAACCAACGAAGGCGGTTGGCACGAATATATTCGGTGGCAGGAATAAAATGCGCAGCCCTGAAAATATTTGGCCACCTATCTTTATTTTGTTGAACCATCAGGTCATCCGTGTTATTCAGCGTGAGTTCATCAAATGCAGATGCAGCTTCGCATACAAGGAGAAGTGACAAGTCGTTTACCGGAAGCGATGGCAATTCAATCGGCACCAATTGCGCTCCCATTTTTTTCAACTGCTCCAATGCAGCATTGTTAAAAGGAATATTGAGAATGGTGTCTTTTTCAAAATCTTTTTTGAAAAAACCGATTTTCATCCCGATCAGGCCAACTTTTGGTGAATAATTAAAAGGTGCGTCAATCATTGCCTGATCTTTGCCATCAACTCCGCAGATTGAATTAAATACGATGGCACAATCTTCCACATTTCGGCAAAGTGGCCCCACCTTATCCATTGTCCAACTCAGTGCCATTGCTCCATAACGACTTACCCGACCAAATGAAGGACGTAATCCTGTAACCCCACAGATTGTAGCAGGAGAAACAATGGACCCCCAAGTTTCAGAGCCAATGGCGAACGGAAGCAAGCCAGCTGAAACTGAAGACGCCGGACCTGCAGATGACCCGCTTGATCCTTTTGATGTATCCCATGGATTTCGCGTTTGTCCTCCATACCAAACATCATCCATTGCAAGTTCCCCCAGCGATAGCTTCGCAATCAATACAGCCCCCGCGTCTTGCAATTTCTTCACTACGGTTGCATCTTCATATATCAATTGATTTTTGTAGGGCAATGTTCCATATGTAGTAGGATAATTTTTTGTTGCGAACATATCCTTAATGCCATATGGAATTCCATGCAGCATTCCACGATAATGTCCCGCTGAAATCTCAGTATCAGCATTGCGTGCCTCTTGGATTGCCAGAGAGTCGGTATAGGTAATAACGCAGTTTAGCTGTGAAGCATATTTATGAAGGCGGGCAAGAAAAAATTCAGTGAGTTGAACGGAAGTGATTTGTTTGCTTTTTATCAACCACGCCAGTTGGCCGATAGAGTAAAAAGCAAGTTCATTAAGGTTGCCGGGAAGATTGGTTTTACCATAGCCGGAAGTAGAAAATGGCTGATGAATCTTGCTAATTGATTTTCCCATTGGAACGGGATTAAAGAAATATGCGGGAGGAACATTATTTGGCAAACTGACATTACGCATGGCCGAAAAGTTTTTATTCTGTTCATTGAGCAGCGGCAACATGCTGTCAATTTCAACCTGTGTGAATTCAAGGCCCATAAGCTTTTGTGCATGGTGTACATCATCCGAATTAATTTTGCTCGTCTCATCAGCAAAAAGAGCGCCCAGTACAAAGCAAATTGAACATGCAAGGGATGCGAAAAGAATTTTCTTTAATGCCTTCATAGTGTCTGATTTTTGGAATGGGAAAGGTATGGAAATTATGAAAAGATTTTTTTTGAAATGTGCACTGAATTATAGAATTTAAAAATGGCAGGTAACTCAAATTACACTTCCATTACTTTTGGTAAAGTCTCGAAAAGGGCAAAAGCATAAACAGATTCACCTTCTCCCCTCCGGGATCAGGATATTTCGAAAATAATTTTTTAAAGATGGATTAGCTCCCCCTCTCTTTATCCTCCAGCATTGGCACAAAACTGAACTTATCCAGTTCGTGTGTTTCAAAATCAAATGCTGAGAGTTTCAGAACGGTTGTCATAACCTGCTGCTTACCTGCGCCAACAGGAATTACAAGAATGCCACCCACTTTTAGCTGGGCAAGCAAATCCTGAGGCACAAAAGGAGCGCCACATGTTACCAGAATTTTATCGAAGGGAGCAAAGGCAGGCAGTCCTTTGTATCCGTCACCATAAAATAGTTTGGGATTGTATTTTATTGACGGAAGAAAAACTTTCGTCTTATCATACAATTCCTTTTGCCTTTCAATGGAATAAACTTTCGCACCAAGCTCAATCAGTACACAGGTCTGATAACCGCTCCCTGTACCTATTTCAAGAACTTTATCGCCACGCTTTACATCTAACAACGAAGACTGGTAAGCTACCGTGTATGGCTGCGAAATCGTTTGCCCCTTCCCTATCTGAAAAGCGATATCACTGTAAGCTTGTTTCAAAAAATCCTTATCCATGAAAAGGTGGCGGGGTACTATCTTCATTGCGTCTAGTACTGCATCATCACTTATACCTTTTACCCGCAACAGCCTGTTCAGTTGCGTCCGCATTCCCTGTGTCTTGTAGTCGTCTTGAATCATATACTGGCAAAGGAACTTTGAAAGAAGCATTCTTTGTTCTGCATTTCAAAAGTTTTTCAACAATATCAATATGAATTCATA
>JAPLDB010000168.1:3984-9934 GCA_026391975.1 Bacteroidota bacterium
TTAAGGTCGGGGTTATTCAAGGAACATGATTCGGCTTTAGCCATGAATCTTCCTGAACATCCAACTCACGAAATATTTTAGGATTTTGTGTTCAAATGGAATTTGAACCCTACCAAGTCGCTAACACAACACCTGCATCCAACTGCAATCTGTTTTTCGGATGTCATACTATCATTTTAATGATTTCAGTGCACCGTCTAGCATAAGGCGAGACTGTTTCTGAAATCATATTCTCATTAATAAATTACATCGCATGGCTAAAGCCGGGTTAGTTGGTTTTCAATAACCCCGACCTTAAGGTCGGGGTTAATCAAGGAACATGATTCGGCTTTAGCCATGAATCTTCATAATGATCTTATGTAAAAAATGAAATGAAAATTAATGTTCCGGAAATGGCAAGTGGATTTCGCGCAATCACTCACACAGCACCTGCCAGCACCTGACTATTCATACCGATACGGTATCTGTAATAGTCCAATGCGCCTTGCTGTCCAAAGGACTCCTTATGGAGATTATGAACTACAACAGCTACTCTATCGGCATTATACCGGAAGCATTATTGGATTAATTTGAAATGAGTAATGGTATCAGATCCCAAAGTGCTTTCAACAAACTTATTTTTAGCAATGGAATTTTCAGTCGGGGTTTTGCCCCCCTTCGGGTTTTGTCCCCCCTTGGGGGGTTAGGGGGCCGGCTGCTAAAACTTCGCCATCAGCATCACCTTGATCGTCCTCGGCGATTCAATCTTTAGTGGCCGCAATGAATAAGTCTTATTGTCAGCATTATCGACAATAACTGACGCTGAAAAGTTTTTGTTCAATGCCACTCTGATCCTTGCATCATAAAGCCAGGTACCGGTGTTGTGCTCTTCGCGGTATGCTTTGATTCCCTTTGGTAAATAAGGAAGCGGATTTTGCTCGAGATCGTAAAAAGTTTTGTCGATGTTTTTCATAAAACTGTAATACCTGATGTCGCCGCCAATGGTAATTCCCTTCCATGTAAGTTCTGCATCTATTTTCCCTGTGTGTTCAAAACGGTATTTGAGAACGTAATTGGATGTGTCGCTGCTCGTGGAAGAATAGGATAATTCTGTTGCTCCCTGCGGCAATGGCCGGGCGTCTTTTGCATAAACTAAATCCGGGTTGGTGGTTTGCGGTAACGCATATGTATAACCGCCCATCACGGTAAGCTCAATACCATAAAATAATTTACCGTTTGCAGCGAGAGAAAAATCCAGCCCCCTTACCCTGCTGGATCCGGTATTTACAAATTTGAAACCGGGCTTTCCTACTTCCCATATCCCGTAATTGTACTCAACAGTATTTTCATACTCCTGCCAAAAGGCAGAGAGGTCAAGGTATCCAAGAATATTCCACAACTTAAAACCTTGCTTGATTCCTGCCTCGGTATTCTGGCTTGTCTCCGGCTTCAAATCCGGATTGGGAAATACATACAATCCTCCGGCTCCTGTATAAATAAATTTTTCTGTGATCGTTGGATAACGGTATCCCTGCCCATAACTCATTCTGAAAAAAGTTGCCTTGCTAAGTGCCAGTGAAAGCCCACCTCTGAAAATCGGCTTTAGTACATTTTCATTCTTGTTTATTTCATAATACTCCCCCCTGAAACCCACAGAAACATTCAATACGCCCAGGAACTTTTTATCGAACTGGGAATAGGCAGCGTAGTTGTTGAGGGAATTATCAGGGTGCCCGCTCTTTGCATACAATTCAGCATGTGAGCGGATCTCATTCATTACAACTCCCCCGGTGAAATGCAATCCTTCAATGGAGGACAGTTCTTTATAAACCTGATATTCGGCGTAGTATACACTGCTTTGGTTCGACTGTTCATTGTTGTCATCTGCCTTATTGTACAGCAGCCTTGTCTTCAGAGAATGTTTTAGGCCTCCTTTTGAAAAATACTCGATGAAAGGATCCAGGTAAAAAATACGGGTGTCAGATACAGTCATGGTCTTCGGGTAAGCCCTGTAAAGTCCACTTGAATCATTCAGCCAAATCAATGAAAAAGCATCATGGCTCTGCATCAGGTTACCATTGATACCAACTGCAAGTCCTTTTATTTTCTGAGAACGGTAACGGATCCCAAAATTAAACCTCGTTAGTAATGTTGCAGCTTCGCTTTCCGATATCGAAGTATCCTGGAATGAAGCAGGAAAAAATCCTGATACTTTTACGGGTGGACCAATGTAATTGTGGTCGTACAAAGACTGCGCACCAATTACAAAATCGAGATTTTTATTCTGTAATAATTGCTCCGAATGAAGAAAAGAATAGCCATACATGGGAGCTGCGCCACTCCACCATTTTTGATTTTCTCCACGGGGGATATCATACTGGCCGTAATCAAGCTTGATTTTTGTCTCGGGTTTTTCCTTTGGAAAAGTTGTGCGAACGTTGATCACACCGCTCAGTGCAGACGATCCGAACAGTACAGATGAAGCCCCTTTTATTACCTCAACCTGTTCCACATTTTCTGTTGGGATGAATGACCATTCAGGCCGGCCCTGGTCGCCAATGAGGGCAGGGAGCCCGTCAACAAGAACAGCAACATGGCTTCCGACGCCAAATGAATAACCGCTACCAGAACGGATCTGGGGTTCACCATCGAGAATGGTCACCCCGGGTATCTGCTCAAGCGCACCGGTTATATCTGAAGAGTTTTTACTGTCAATCAATGACGACTTGATGACTTCCATTGATACAGTAATGTCCTCGATCTTCTGTTCGAACTTTCCGGCAGATACAACTACCACATTTAGTGTCCTTGCCTCGGCTAGAAGGTTGAAATTGTAGACAACCGTTTCACCCTCCCTGAAATCTATTTCAGTTGTTTCGCTTTTCAATCCGACGAAAGAACATGTGATCAGGTGTCTGCCTGCACCAATCGAGAGGGAATAATTCCCCTGGTCATCGGTAACGGCAACAACCTTGTTATCATTGGCATCAAATACACTTGCACCGGGAATTGATTCCTTCGTAACCGAATCTTTGACTTTCCCCTTCAGCAGGGCGGCTTGAGAAAAAGATCCAAGAGAAAAAAATGAAGCACAGATAAACAGCGTTAATCTCTTCATTAGAAAACGGTCCAGGAAAACTATTGAATAATGAATTTTCCGGATGATATATTCGATGCTGCATCATCAGTCAGGATGAAAGCATAGATCCCTTCCGTAAGGTCAGTCAATGTAAACTCTGATGTTCCTTCGTTGACCATGTTATTGAAAACCATTTTGCCTGACATATCAATAACAGACAGTGAAGCTCTTTTCGAGGAATTCACAATGAGTTTGCCTGAAGTTGCCTTGTATAGAACATTGGCATTTCCGAAGACAGGTTCCCGAATTCCATCAGGATTAAAGACCAGGTCAACGTCATCAACGATGAGAACGCTGTTCAATACAGAAGTGAATCCTGCGCTTGAAGACATAACGCAACGCGATAAAGCAGGTGTATTTGCATTGTAATAAACGACAGGAACGGAAAAATAAGTGTAAGTATTAATGGCTGCATTCGGTGTTTGAAAATGCGCAAAACCAACAGTATCGGTTCCTGCAGCGTTAAGTAAACTAAAATCAACGAAACCATAATCAGCGCCCTGCGGATCGCATTTGTACCATCCTGTAAGGCTGTCGGGGCGAAGGGTATATGGTATTCCTCCGTCGATTGTTTGATTCCCAACGTTAATTGTACCTGTTGTGGCAATTCCATTTGCATTCTGAATAAGAACGAAAAGCGTTACGAGCTTGATTGCTGCGGCTCCTGTGTGTACATCATTGCCCGTTGCCTTTTGGGCTGTAATAGCGCCGAATCCGGAGGTTGCAGCATTCAATGTACTCCAGTTATCCGGATCATCATAGGATCCTGCATTTGTCCAATTGTCAAAACTCTGGTTTGGCAATGCCTGGGAAAAAGCAGCTGAATAAAATGTGATAACAAAAAGTAATGAGTAGATTATTTTCATGGTTATTAATTTGCTGCTAAAGTAGAAACTGAACCCTGATTTGCAAGGTATGTTCTCACTAAAAATAAACAGCTTTCGGTAATAAAACAGGGCGAATAAACAGCACTCAGGCCATTGCCCTTTTCAATACACTTGCCATTGTAGTTCCGATAATGGCTGGTGAATCGCATACATGAATTCCGCATTCACGCATGATCTTCATTTTGGCTGATGCTGTATCATCTGCGCCGCCAACAATTGCTCCTGCATGCCCCATTCGCCTTCCGGGAGGAGCGGTTTGACCGGCAATAAAACCTACAACGGGTTTTGCACTTCCAAAGGCTTTTATCCAGCGGGCGGCTTCTGCTTCCATTCCGCCACCAATCTCTCCGATCATAACGATACCATCGGTACCAGGATCATTCATGAAAAGCTCAACGGCTTCTTTTGTTGTTGTTCCGATAATGGGATCACCCCCAATACCGATTGCAGTAGAAACTCCAAATCCGGCTTTTACTACCTGATCTGCAGCTTCATATGTCAAGGTACCTGATTTGGAAACGATGCCAATCCTTCCAGCTTGAAAAACAAAACCAGGCATAATGCCCACCTTGCATTCGCCTGCTGTAATTATCCCCGGACAGTTGGGTCCGATCAGTCTGGTTTTTTTATCCTGGAGATATTCTTTTACCATGATCATATCTTTTGTTGTAATTCCTTCAGTGATTGCAACTACCAGAGCGATCCCGGCCTCTGCTGCTTCCATGATTGCATCTGCCGCAAAAGCAGGAGGTACAAAAACGATTGAAACATTTGCTCCCGCTTCTTTAACGGCTTGCGCAACGGTATTGAAAACGGGCCGGTCGAGGTGCATCGTTCCGCCTTTCCCGGGTGTGACTCCCCCAACTACATTCGTTCCGTATTCGATCATCTGCTGTGCATGAAAAGTTCCTTCACCTCCGGTGAACCCTTGCACAATTACTTTGCTGTTTTTGTTTACGAGTATGCTCATGTTATAAAATTGCGAATATTAAATTGCGAATTGCGAAATAATTAAGAATATAAAAAAATCAACTTTTTCAAACAGTAATTACCTCGAAATTCAGTTATATAAATTTTATCTTATTTACAATCAACTTGCTAACAGGTTGGCAATAATTTTCTCGACACTTACTCCATCTGCATCTGCTTTGTAGTTGCGCACAATTCTGTGTCTGAGAATGGCAGGTGCAACTGCTTTTACATCTTCGATATCCGGCGAGAATTTGCCGCTGAGTGCAGCATGCGCCTTTGCGCCTACTGTGAGATACTGGGATGCACGCGGTCCTGCTCCCCATGATATGTAATCATTCACTTCTTTGGTTGCAAGTGCAGTATTCGGACGTGTTCGTGAAGCCAGCCTAACAGCATAACTCAACACATTGTCAGGAACCGGGATGCGGCGGATCAAATCCTGAAAATATTTGATCTCTTCAGCACCGATAATTTTTGCAAGGTCAGGCTGATAATCGCTTGTTGTATTTTTTACGACCGTAATCTCCTGCTCAAATTCCGGATAATTTAGTAGCACGTTAAACATAAATCTGTCGAGCTGGGCTTCCGGCAGTGGATAAGTTCCCTCCTGCTCAATAGGATTTTGTGTTGCCAATACAAAGAAAGGAAGGTCCAATGGATAGCGCTTTCCGGCAGCAGTGACCCCGTATTCCTGCATGGATTCAAGAAGGGCACTCTGCGTTTTAGGAGGGGTACGGTTTATTTCATCTGCAAGGATGATATTTGCAAACAATGGACCTTTAATAAATTTAAAATGCCTGTTTTCATCAAGGATCTCAGAACCGATAATGTCAGAAGGCATCAAGTCAGGCGTAAACTGAATCCTGTTATAGGTTAGACCAAGTGTACGGGCAATGGTATTAACCAGTAATGTTTTTGCAAGGCCGGGAACTCCAACAAGGAGGCAATGACCACGGCTGAAAATGGAGATCAA
>JAPLDB010000168.1:9965-20365 GCA_026391975.1 Bacteroidota bacterium
ATAATCACCTTTCCAATTTCAGCGCGAAGACTGTGATATGATTTAACCAAATCCTGAACTGCTTCTACGTCCGATGAATAATTCTTCATACTTATAAATTAATTAGAATCCTTAAGCCAGTGTTTTAAAGCGGCACAACCGTTCATGACATCGTTTATCTGAATGTATGTATTCTTGCTTTTCCTGGCTATCCAGTCACTCATCGCTTTGCTTTGTTTTTCTGCCAGTGCAACTTCCTGAATTTTCTGGTAGTCGTCTTTCATATTTGCTACATGCGGCTTGGATTTGCTTTTTACGATTACAAGTCTGTAGGCAGCTTTCCCTTCAGGAGAGGTCATGAGCAAGGGTTGGGAGATCGAATTCAATGGCATTGTATCTACCTGGAAGAAAAGAAGCCGATCCATTTTATCCGGTGAAAGATGTGTCGTACCAGTTTCCGGATTGATCATCAGTCCTCCATTGTAGCGGGTTTCCTCGTCATCAGAAAATTTCTCAGCTGCTTCTTCGAACTTCAATGTGCCAAGCACTATTTTTGAACGGATGCTGTCCAGAAAAGCAACTGAATTTCTGAGGTCTTCATCAGAAATTTTTGGTTGCAGGAGAATGTGCCTGACATTGATCTGTTCTCCTCTTCTTTCTATTAACTGAAGAATGTGAAATCCGAATTTTGTTTCAACAATATTTGATACTTCTCCCGGCTTCAGGTTAAATGCTATCGCTTCAAATTCAGGAACCATCATGCCCCGCTCAAAGAAGCCAAGTTCTCCACCTTTTTTTGCTGTTGAGTTATCATCAGAATACAATGCTGCATAAACAGAAAAGTCACTTCCAGCAATAATTGCTTGTCTGTACTCCTCGAGTCGGGCCCTGACTGCTTTCTTTTCTTCTGCACTTACTGGAGGATTCCGGACTAACTGAGCTACTTCCATCTCCGCATCAATATATGGAATGCTGTCCGGGTCAATGCTATTAAAATACTCGCGCACGTCATTTGGGGTTGCGGTTATGTCCTTGGTAATTTTCCCCTGCATTTGCTGAACTGTAATCTGCTCTTTAATGACATCCCGTAATTCAGCTTTAAGCTGTACAATCGTTGTATGGAAATATTCCTCCAGTTTTTCCTCGCTTCCTATCTGTTTGATATAATAGCGCATCCGTTTATCAAGCTCTCCGTCTACCTGGGCATCCGTAATTATCAAACTGTCAATTGCTGCTTGATTGATCATCAGTTTTTGGAGAAGCAGTTGATCGAAAACCTCGCATTTCAGGTCTTCAGAACCCGCAACGCCCTGGGTAAGGGCCTGATTGTATTGCTTTTCAATGTCACTTCTAAGGATGATGTTGTTTCCCACCACTGCCATTACCTGATCTACAACTTGAGGTTTCTGGGCAAGTGAAAATGAACTAAACAATATACTGATGGAAACAGCGGCGATTCCGGCAGAAACAGGTGATTTGTAACTCAATTGAAATTGATTTAAATTGAAAGGGTGCAAAAGTAATGTATTATCGGGAATAAAACTGTTCCCTTAATACAGTAATTACCACTAAAACCCATTTCAAAAATAGTGCTGATTCATACCTTTCAACCGACCCAAACAGCCATTAACCAAATTTTTTAGTTATTATTGTGAAAATCGAAAACTTAGTTTTACTTTTCGCAAACAAAATTTACAAACAGAAATGAAAACCTCTTTTAAAATCATGCTCATCTCAGCATCGCTGGGTGTTGCAACTTTAGCCTCAGGCCAGGATGTAATCCGTTTTTACCAGGGCGGTAAGGTGGGTTACAAAAACAAAAGTACCGGTGCAATTGTGGTGCAACCCAATTACACAGCCGGAAGTGAAATGATGGCTGACCATACTGCGCTTGTTCTTGAGGGCCGTAAACGCGGATTTATCAATGACAAAGGCGAGGTCATCATCCCTTTTATTTATGATGATGCTTCGGTTTTTTTCGACGGACTTGCCAGGGTGATGAAAGACGGAAAGCATGGTTACATTAATGCAAAGAATGAAACCATAATTCCTTTCAGCTATAATTTTGCTGATGATTTCAAGAATGGAATTGCGCGCGTTCAGAAAGACGGCAAGTTCGGATGGATCGATGTTACAGGTAAGGTGTCTATTCCGTTGCAATATACTAATGCATTCAATTTTGGAGATGGTCTTGCGCCTGTCAGGAATGACGAAGGCAAATGGGGTTACATTAACCCTCAGGGAGATTATGTATTGCAACCGAAGTTCTCTGATGCAAAGCCTTTTAATAACGGCGAAGCTCTCGTAAAAAACGGTGATGAATATATTTTCATCAGTAAGACAGGAAAGAAACTTCGCGAAATGAAAAGCATGGAGGAAGAAGAAAGAGAAAGAGAACGCGGAACCAATAAAAAATAATTAAGGATTATTTATAAAAGAAAAGTCCCCGCTTCGGCAGGGACTTTTTTATTGGGACTAATACTGATTTGATCAGTTTGTTACAAACCTTCCGCCAGCTACCGGCCGGCCGGCATTGAATACTTTGTAGGAGTAAATGCCATTGGCGAAATCAGCTTTGTCAAGTGCAACAACATTCCCTGCATGCTCAACAGAATAAACCTCCTCACCAAGTACATTAAATATCTTTACTGAATTTTCATTGGCAGCAGACAGCTCATCACTTATTTTAATGACTGCCGATCCATTGAACGGATTCGGATATACAAAGGTTAAGCCTTCAGCATTTACCGGTTCATTCAATCCTGTATTTACATCAAACTTGACTGTGATAATGTCCTTCTGGTTGTCAGCGCCATCGCTTGAGCCGGTGATAAATATTGCCTGTGAAACAACGATCGTTGCATTGGGAGCATCTCCCCCACCTGCAGGGCCGTCATATTCTGCATATTCAGAAAGTTCATTGCAGGTGCCTTCATTGTAAACACGGACCATGATATTCTTATTTCTTGCAAGCGATGTTCCTTCGGCACTTTGTCCTGTGACCAGGATATTATTTCCGGTTACATTCACGGCAACAGGAATATCATCACCATCACCTGCACCATTGTAATTAAACGGCAACGCTGCTGAACAAACATAATTTCCTGTTCCGTCATAGATGAAGGTTCCGTAATTATAATTGGTGATCAATGGATCATTATTAACATCTGTCTGACCGGCAACAACAACATTTCCTGAAGCATCAAGCGCAAGTGCATTGGCTTGGTCTTCCTGGCTAGCTAATCCATCGTAACTCGCTGCCCAGTCCAGCACTCCTGCGTTGCTGTATTTAAGAAGCGTGTAGTCTTCCACAAAGGAGCTGCTCTGTGAATATCCGGAAACATAAATTATTCCATTTGTATCTTCAATGATGTCAGTTGGGCGGTCATCATCCTGAAAATTGCTGTTCCAGATCGCCGGAAATCCGGCAACCGGGTTTCCTGTTGTTCTGTCATAAGACAGCAGTACAATATCATCATCGTGAATATTTGAATTCCTTCCAACAACATAAACCCTGTTATTCATTCCCATTATCATTTTTACCGGTTCATCTCTCCAGCCGAGGGCATCATCGTAACGTTGTGTCCATAACACGGCACCGGATGAACTGAATTTCATGGTAAAAATGTCTGCATTGTCTAGAGTATCGTTTGCATTTGCATCACTTACACCTGTTATATAAATTCCTGATGCATCAGCAACCATTGATATGGCTTTGTCACTCTGGGATATAAAATTGTAAGTCCTTGTCCACACCGTATCTGCTAACGGATAAGCCTGAAAATTAAACTTTATCAAAATGAAATTGCTTTTCTCTCCGCTGGTCTTTGTATAGCCGCAGGCATAAATATTTCCGTTTCCGTCATTGGCGATTGCATTGAGTTCATCATCGTCGTCATTGGTTCCGTTGAAAAGAAAGGTATCAACAAGGTTTCCGGAAGGATTGATCTTTCCGGCAAAAATATTCCTGTTGTCCGATTCGGTATAAGCGTACCCCGCAATGTAAGTGTTACCTGAAGCGTCCTGCACCATTGCATGTGCGCTTTCGTTGAAGTCCCCTTCTCCGTTATAACTTTTTGTATATGCAGGATTGCCAACGGCATCGTATTCAATAGTGGATGCGTCTTTTTGGGCAGTTGTATTATTGAAGTATCCTGCGACAATGGCATTGCCGGCGGCATCAATTACAATGGAATAAGGAATATCATCATTATTACGGCTTCCATTCTTGATTTTTTCATATTGTTTGGTTCCACCACCGTCGTATTTAATTGTAATCCAATCATTGTTTGAAACACCTGAGGTTGGATCAGCATCAGTGTAACCGGTTACAATTGCATTTCCAAAAAGATCAACTCCAATTGCCATAGCTGCATCATCACCCTGGGCAGCGCCACCCCAGGTACGCCACCATTGCGGAAGGCCTGAGGCGTTGTATTTGACAATTGCAAGGTCATAATCAGTGGAACTGCTAAGGTCAACATCAGATCCTCCGCCAACAAAAACATCATTGTTCGACTGGTCAATAGCAATACATGTGGGTCTGTCGTTTTGGGCTGCACCTGTCCATGTTCTATTCCACTGCAATGCTCCGGCAGAGGAATATTTCAATGTTCTGAAATCGTCATTACTTGAACTTGGATTACGATAACGACCGGTAATTACAGGGTTTCCGGCATTGTCAAGTGCAATCGCTGTTGCACGGTCGTCACCACCACCTCCACTAAAAATCTTAACAGGCGTCCATAAATGACTTCCATTAGTACCATCTAACTTCATTGTCACCCAGTCATCATCCGTACCATTACTTGATCGCCCGGTCACAAAAACATTTCCTGTTCCATCAATTGCCATTGCTGCAGCATCGTCCCTAAAACCGCTTCTGTCATACTGCGTTCTCCAGAGCAGAGAGCCATTTGAATCATATTTCAAAACAACATAGTCATTCTGGTTAACAGCCCATGTGCCCTGCTCAGTCCATCCTGCAATGATAAAATTGCCGGAAGGATCAACGCCGCAATCAACAGGTCTGTCATCAAGGAATGCTGTAGCAACATCATTATAAGATGTGTCCCAGAGATCTGTTCCTGTGGCATTGTACTTTATAGTATAAATGTCATCACTTGTAGTACCTCCGTCGCGATAACCGGTAACATAAATATTCCCGGATGCATCTGAAGCGCAACTGATCGCTTCATCGTCACCACTGCTGGTACCTTTTGTTCTTGTCCAGAGGGTATCCAGGTTTGTACCGCTGATCTTTACTGTCAGGAAGTCTTTGTATTTGCCATTTCTAACTGTATAACCAACTGCAACATAATCACCGCCGGGAACGGCAATGATCTTGTTAAACTTATCAGAATTATCACCGGCGCCGGCATAACGGGATTGCCAGATCAAGGGTAAATTTTGTGCCGCGAGGACGGAAGTAAATGATGCAAGCAGCAGAATGATGTAAATTCTTTTCATGGGCTAAAATTGAAAATTAGATAAAATAATATGTTACAAAGGAACAAAGTCCTTTAAAGTATTACAAAGTAAAGAAAAAGTTACAATTGGATAATTGGATGAACAAATAATGATACTTCTGTTTATTTTATACAGTCGCTATACACAGGCAAAAGTACTGAAAATCACGTCATCTTCCGATTCAAACATTTTTCTGTTGATAAGTGTTCTCCTTTTTACGAATCTCTGCATGATACCTTTGAGTACAAAGTGGAACAAAAATCTCCACGAAGTATGAAGAAGACAGCAACAAAAAGTATGAAGAATACAGAAATCAATGCCCTGATTCGCCTATTGGATGACAGGGATTCTGAGATATTCGATCAGATAAAGACCAAACTTTTAACCCTGGGCAAGGAAGTGATCCCGATCCTGGAGAATGCATGGAGTAAATCGCTCGATTCTCTGATGCAAAAACGCATTGAAGAGATCATTCATAATATTCAGTTTGAGGATTTACAGCATCAGGTCAGGGTTTGGTCAGAAACGGGATGTGTTGACCTGATCAAAGGATGTTTGCTTGTTGCACGGTACCAGTATCCTGACCTGAATGAGGCGGCAGTACTGAAACAAATAGATCAGCTGAAAAAAGACGCATGGCTGGAGATGAATCCGAACCTTACAGCACTGGAACAGATCAAGGTACTTAACCACATCTTCTTTGATATCCATGGATTCAGCGGGAATACACAGAACTACCATGCGCCACAAAACTCATTTATCAATATAGCACTTGAAACAAAGAAGGCAAATCCGCTGATGCTTTCAATTCTTTATATGGAAATAGCCCGAAGTGCAGAAGTTCCTGTTTACGGGGTCAATTTACCTGAGCATTTCATTCTTTGTTACAAAGACGAACAAAGCATGATGGGACTCGTTCCTGACAAGGAGCTACATGGAATCCTATTCTACATCAATCCTTTCAGCAAAGGTGATATTTTTAACAAGCGCGAAGTGGATGAATTTCTGAAGCAACTAAACCTCAAGCAGCAGAAAAGTTTTTATGAGCCTTGCACCAACAGGGAAATGATGCAGCGCGTAATCCGTAACCTGATGAACAGTTACCATAAGTTGGGATTCATGGATAAAGTGACTGAACTGGAGGCGCTTATGAATGCTACCTACTAAGGTTTACGCTCCTTATTTCCTTAAAGAGATTATTGAAATATTTGCTTTTAATGATGGGGTTGGAAAAAAATTGGTAGTGTCTCAGTTTCAATTTTGTTTTTCTTAGCGTCCCGTCCCGATGTGTTGGGAGCTATGGGGATCTATGGGCTTTTTCTCTCGCGTCCCGACCCATCGGGATTTGCGTTAAAATGGTTGTTTAATACATTAACCGCAGAGTTTGCAAAGTAGAATACACCGCAAAGCGCGCTGAGAAATGCAAACTGAGACACTACCGAAAAAATACATCTTCATGACCAACAACTTTAGTTTGCCGGCATCTCAAATCACACTCATTTTCAAAAACGCCGGATAATTGAAATTTTTGAAGATCGCCTTCCATGCTATCACAAGAAGTAAGAAACCATCTGCTAAGTACAAGCTTACTTCCCGAATTTCTCCATGATCTCATTGCTGATGCCGGTATTGGAATAACCGCCATCGTGAAACAGGTTTTGCATGGTTACATACCTAGTGAGGTCACTGAAAAGAGAAACACAATAATCTGCACAGGCATCAGCACTTGCATTTCCTAAAGGCGACAGTTCATTAGCAAATCCAAAGAAGGTTTCGAAGCCGGCAATGCCGCTGCCTGCAGTTGTCATTGTAGGCGATTGTGAAATTGTATTGAGGCGTACCTTGTTTTTCTTACCATAATGATAGCCAAAACTACGCGTCACGCTTTCAAGCATGGCTTTAGCTTCAGCCATATCAGTATAGAAAGGATAAACACGCTGGGCAGCGATATACGTGAGGGCAACCACACTTCCCCAGTCATTCATGGCATCCAGTTTCCAGGCCACGCTCATCATTTTATGAAGTGACAAAGCAGAAACATCGAGAGTCTTCTGGTAGAAATTATAATCAAGGTCGTTATAAGGTCTGTTCTTCCTGATGTTCGGACTCATTCCAATACTGTGCAGAACGAAATCAATCTTACCTCCCAATACTTCCATCGATTTGGAAAACAAGGTTGTCAGTTCATCCACATTTGTGGCATCGGCCGGAATAATTTCAGCACCGGTTTCATCAGCCAGTTTTTTGATCTCCCCCATCCGCATAGCGATGGGGGCATTGGTTAGTGTAAAAGTAGCGCCTTCCTGATGGCAACGCTGTGCAACCTTCCATGCAATTGAGTTTGCGTCCAATGCTCCTGTGATAATCCCGCGTTTGCCTTTGAGTATGTTGTTCATATGGTTTGGGTTTCTGGTTCTTTCTTGGTGCGATAATATCAAATCGCTTTTACATCAGCTAATTCCTGAGTAATTCCTTTGCATTCTCAACGGCAACAGCACTTGGCTTGTCTCCACTGAGCATTTTTGCGATCTCAACGATCCTTTCATCACGACTCAGCTGTTTTACGCTTGCGGCAGTACGCTTTCCAATTACTTCTTTAAATACGTAATAATGATGGTCTCCCCTTCCTGCGATCTGCGGTAAGTGGGTAATGGCAATCAACTGATGGTTTCCCGATAATTGTTTTAATACTGAAGCTACATTGAGGGCAGTCTCTCCGCTGATGCCCGTATCAATCTCGTCAAATATCATGACGGGCAGTGATACCAGTTTTGCAACGGCAGCTTTTATACAAAGCATGAGTCTGCTCAGTTCACCCCCCGAGGCAGCCTTTTCAATTTCGCGCAAGACAATACCCTTGTTTGCGGAGAACATAAACCTGACAGAATCAATACCGTCAGAGGAGAAATCATCTTCAGCTGATACAGTGTTTTCAATTTTCAAGACAGCATTCGGCAAATTTACTGCAGTAAGCAGCTTGGTTATTTCTTTTTCCGCGCCAGGAATAGACTTATTTCTTTTCGCCGAAATCTTCTTTGCTAATGTGACCAGTAAGTCTTTTTCCCTTTTGAGTTGTTGACGGCAATCTTCTATTTCCTGGTCAATGGATGCAATTCCGTTCAGTTTATTCTCAAACTCATTCTTCAGAACCAGCAATTCATCAATTGTTTTTGCACGGTGTTTCTGCTGCAGTCGGTAAATTTCATTCAGTCTGTTCTGGATCTCTTCAATGCGGGCAGAATCATAAACAACTCCATCGCTGATAAGCTCAATCTCATTGGAAATGTCCTTTAATTCAATGGAAGCACTTTTCAGCCGTTGATTGATATCCTCCAGTGCCTGAAAGTGTATTACTGAACCCTGCACCATCAATTGAATTTTAGAGATGCGGTTGATCAGGTTATTTTCATTCCCTGACAACTCAAGGGACACAGCACTAAGGTTGTTTTTTATCTCCTCGGCATGTGTCATGGTAGTGAGCTCTTCCTCTGCCTTCTCCTGTTCGCCTGCTTTCGGCGAGACCTCGTTCAGTTCATCAAATAAAAACTGATAATAATCCTGGTCAGCTTTCGATTTCTTTTCTACCTCCTCCAGTTCTGCCAGCCTTTTCCGGAGACTTTTATATTCATTGTAACTCTGTGAATATTCCGAAAGGTCATTTTCGGTTCCTGCAAAGGCGTCTACTACTGAAAGCTGAAATTTCTTTTGCCTGAGAAAAAGTGTTTCATGCTGCGAATGAATATCCACAATCATAACACTGAGTTCTTTCAATTGCGAAAGTGAAACAGGTGTATCATTGATGAAGGACCTTGACTTTCCTTCACCGTTTATTTCTCTTCTTAAAATCAACTGCTCTTCAAAATCGAGACCGTGATCTTTGAAAAAGCCTTTCACATCTTTATTGCGTGTTGAAAAGACTCCTTCAACAACGCACTTCCTCGTTTTATCGAGTAAAACATTTTTATCGGCGCGCTCACCAAGGATCATTGACAATGCGCCAAGTAAAATGGATTTTCCTGCTCCCGTCTCACCAGTAATGATCGTCAATCCTTTGTTCAGATCCAGTTCGAGAGAATCGATCAGCACATAGTTTTGTATGAATAATTTTTGAAGCACGAAACGGGATGTTGGTTGATTGGTTGGTTTGTTGATTGGTTGAGTAGTTGAGTAGTTGAGTAGTTGAGTAGTTGAGTAGTTTAATGGTTTATTAGTTTAATGGTTTAATGGTTTAAAGGTTTAATAGTTCAATAGTTTGTTAGATTGTCGGCTGCCGGCTGTTCACTGCCTACTTCTTACTTCTTACTTCTTACTTCTTACTGCCTACTGCCTTCAATGCCCTCCCCCGCCAAACTGCTTCGCCATTTGCTCCTGTGTCATTACAGTATATCCTTCCGGAATTTTAAACAGGTCATCACTCACATCCTGCTTCTTTACTTCAGTGCATGAGAATTTCATTCCCATTCCTTTCTGATCAACAGCAAACTCCATCATAAAACCATCAATTCCTTTCCAGGAATACCTTTCAGAATTGCTTGCTTCAAGTTCATTGGTAAACCAAATTTCAGACGTACTTTCATCGGTGATCTTTACATCATATTCGCCAAGGTCTTTCTTTTCCTTCTGCGCATCCTCCTTTGTAGTTTTTATTGCGCTTTTCTTTCCCATGATGTCCATGCAGGTAATTGTTTCTCCTGCTTTGCTATCGGTTATTGACACGATCTTCCCTCCCATCATGTCCATTTCTCCCCGGCTTCTTCCGTCTTTAAAATAAACCACCATTTCTTTCGGCATCATGGCCAGCATTTGGTCATTCATCTCCTCTGCATTGTTCAATGTGATTTCAAAGGTGATTTTGCCTTCCTTCAGTTTTTCCTGTCCAATGACCTGCTGAACCTGAAAAATGCATGAGAAAGATAAAATTGCTGCAAGGATTTTTTTCATAAGGTAGATTT
>JAPLDB010000168.1:20397-29826 GCA_026391975.1 Bacteroidota bacterium
GATGGCGCAAAGATAAGTGATTCAATCATTCCAAAATCCTGATTCTGCTTCCATTCTAGGAGGTCTTTTAAAAAAGAATTTGCAATACTTACAGTTTAAGAAATACCGGCAAATATCCGGCTTCCATCGGAGTTATTTATATTGAAAAGGTTGTTCATATCTTATTGAGTATTCAACCACTACAGGGAACCTGAAAAGTATTTTTGAAACATTACATAAACTAACCGCAATGACAGCAAAGGCAAACCGTTTAAAGCCGGAGGTAGAAGAAGAAGAATGGGAAGAAGTCGCAGGACCAAAGGATAAAGAAACGCCCAAAGAGAAGAAAGAACCAAAGGAAAAAAAGCAAAAGAAGCGGAAAGGAATGGATGCCGGAATTCATGCCTTTCGGAATTTTCTTGCTGATGAGCGCACGCATAAAGTGAGTGCCCTTGTATTTATCATGACCTCTTTTTTTATGGTTATTGCCTTCACATCTGATTTATTCACATGGCAGGAGGATCAGGCAGTTGCTGGTGCAAATTCTGCATGGGATTTACTTTTCAATAATTCGCTGCAGGTTGAAAACTGGCTTGGTAAACTTGGCGCTGTAGTCGCATTGCAGTTTGTAAACAACATGTTTGGCATTGCATCTTTTGTATTTCCATTCATTTTGTTTTTAGCAGGAGTAAAAATATTATTTGACACCTGGCTATTACCAATCGGAAAGACCATACGGTATTCATTGTTTGGACTTGTCTGGTTACCTACCCTGCTTTCTTATAGTTTCCATTCATCAAACTTGCTGGCACTTGGCGGTGGTTATGGCTATCATATCAGTCAAACCTTACAAGGCGCTGTTGGATTTATAGGCGCCGGTGCTGTTCTTGTATTTTCCTTTACAGGATTTTTAGTGGTTGCGTTTAATATTCCTTTTATGCGCAAACTCAAGGAACACAATGAGGAAATGGCAGAAGAAATCCCTGCAGGCATCTTTGCTGAAAATACAGAGTTGAAAAACGTCAAGCGCTCTGATCAGGCACCGATCCTTGTCAATTTTAATCTCGAGAAGGAACCGGTTGCTGAAGTAATTGCAGAAGAAGAGACAGAAGAACAGGAAAATGAAATTGAACTTGATCCGATCAATGAAGAAGAGCTTGAGCAAGCCGAGGCAGAACTTGAATTAGATGAGAATGCAATTCCGATGGAAGTGGAAGCAATGGTAGAAGAAGAACCGGCCATGATAGCCGACAATGAAGAATTGCCCCATGCACAAGGCGACTACGATCCAACACTGGATTTATCGGGTTACCAATACCCTACCCTTGACCTTCTTGAAAATTACGGTGAAACAAAACTGGAAGTGAACAGGGATGAACTTGAGGCAAACAAGAACAGGATTGTTGAGACGCTCGGGCATTACAATATCGGGATAGAAAAAATCAAGGCGACCATCGGACCAACTGTTACGCTGTTTGAAATTGTTCCTCAGGCAGGCGTCAGAATATCTAAAATCAAGAACCTGGAAGATGATATTGCGCTGAGTTTGTCGGCGCTTGGAATCAGAATTATCGCCCCTATTCCGGGAAAAGGTACTATTGGTATTGAGGTACCAAACCAAAAGCCGGAAACCGTTCCGATGAAAACAATCCTTGCATCGGAAAAGTTTGTCAATTGTGATATGGAATTGCCTGTAGGTCTGGGAAAAACAATTTCGAATGAAGTATATGTTGCTGACCTTGCTAAAATGCCGCATTTGCTGATGGCAGGTGCTACAGGTCAGGGAAAATCAGTAGGGTTAAATGCATTGCTTGTCTCCCTGCTGTATAAAAAACACCCGAGTCAGGTGAAATTTGTGCTGGTGGATCCTAAAAAAGTTGAGCTTACTTTATTCAGGGCAATAGAGAGGCACTTTCTAGCCAAGTTACCGGGCGAAGCAGAACCGATCATCACCGATACAAAGAAAGTGGTGCACACGCTGAATTCACTTTGTATGGAGATGGATCAGCGGTATGAGCTATTAAAGAATGCTGAAGTCAGGAATATCAAAGAATACAATGCGAAGTTTATTGCGCGAAAACTGAATCCAAATAACGGGCATAAGTTCCTTCCTTACATCGTACTTGTTGTGGATGAATTTGCTGATCTCATCATGACTGCAGGTAAAGAAATTGAAACACCTATTGCACGTCTTGCACAGTTGGCGCGTGCCATCGGTATCCACCTGATCATAGCCACGCAACGTCCTTCGGTGAATATCATCACAGGAACTATCAAAGCCAACTTCCCGGCCCGTATTGCCTTCCGTGTAACTTCCAAGATTGATTCACGCACCATTCTTGATTCCGGCGGCGCAGATCAGCTAATCGGACGCGGAGATATGCTTTTGTCAACGGGCGCTGACCTGATCCGTTTGCAATGTGCATTTGTAGATACACCGGAAGTAGAAAGAATTACATCATTCATAGGCAACCAGCATGGATATGCCGATGCGCATCTGTTACCTGAATACATTGAAGAATCCGGAGAAGGTTCCAGGGATGTGGATCTGGATGACCGCGATTCACTCTTTGAAGAAGCAGCACAGATCGTTGTTCAACACCAGCAGGGGTCAGCTTCCCTACTTCAACGCAGATTAAAACTGGGTTACAACAGAGCAGGAAGAATCATTGACCAGCTTGAATCGGCCAAAATCATTGGTCCTTTTGAAGGCAGTAAAGCAAGGGAAGTACTTGTTAAGGACCCGATGACGCTGGAGCAGATTCTCTCGGCAGTGAAGCCCAGGCAAGATTAACGATTGGAATTGAGCGTGTTTTAATGACGGTATTAACATTGATTATTAATAACTCATTTCTATTTTAATCTTTGGAAAACCCGGCCTTGTACTTGCAATATTGAAGTTTATTTTTTTATTTAGCAGTCTATTATTCTTCTCCGGAAAATTTCCGGATCAATAATTTAATAGCTAACCATAACCTTAAACCAAAAACCATGAAAAAGCTTCTCAAAATCCTCGGCATTGTGCTCGGAGTTGCAGTGCTGGCAATCATCGTATTTGTTATTTATGTTAATGTGCGTGGAACAGGCAGTCATGAAGTGAATGTTCCTGCCATTCCCAATGTAGAAGTGACCCCGGCACGTGTTGAACGCGGGGAGCGGATTGCGTCCATGCTGTGCAAGCATTGTCATCTTAGTCCTGAAACGGGGAAGATGACAGGCCGTATGCTGAAAGAAGTGCCTCAATTCGGAAAAATTTATTCGAGGAACATTACCAAAGATCCTGAAATCGGAATTGGAAAATGGAGCGATGCTGAGATTATTTATTTCATCCGTACAGGTATCAATCCGAAAAGCGGGAAATTCATTCCTCCATATATGCCGAAGCTGTTGCATATTTCTGATGAGGATCTTCGGTCAGTGGTCGCATTCCTGCGTTCAGATATGCCCGAAGTGCAGGCAGACAAAAGTGAATTTCCTGAATCAGAGCCATCGTTTCTTTCCAAGTTTTTGTCTCTTGTAGCATTTCATCCGTATGAATATCCGAAGCATGAAATTCCTGATCCGGATACATCCAATCAACTGGCATGGGGAAAATACCTTACACTTTATCAGATTGAGTGTTTCGCTTGCCACTCCAAAGATTTCAAAACAATGAACGTAGAAGTTCCGGAAAAATCTGAAGGCTTTTTCGGTGGAGGAAACCAGATGACTGATGAAGACGGCAAGCCCATTACCACATTAAATATTACGCCGGATGAAGAAACAGGAATCGGAAAATGGTCTGAGGAAGAATTTATCAAAGCACTGAGATCAGGAATTGTTCCGAATGGTCCGGCACTACGCAATCCCATGATGCCATATTTAACACTGACTGATGCAGAGGCAAAAGCGATTTATGCATACTTACGCACAGTTCCGAAGATCAGCAATGAGGTGGATCGGGGACTTTGATAAACACAATGCGAAACTCAATAATTGATTCGCAGACAGCATCGCTTCAATTTTAATTATTTAAAAAGCCGTCCTGAAATTCAGGACGGCTTTTTCGTTTAGGGTGGATGACCGGGCTCGAACCGGCGACCCTCAGAATCACAATCTGATGCTCTAACCAACTGAGCTACAACCACCATATAACAAAACCTTTGTGGGTGTTTAAGATGCTCTAACCTCCCGCCCCGACTGATCGGGGCTTCGGGATGAGCTACAACCACCATATAACTTTTAAAGAACTTGTGTTCTTTTGGAAGTTTGATGCTCTAACCTCCCGACGCTTCGGGATGAGCTACAACCACCATATCGTTCCAAAATTTTCGGAACGGGACGCAAAAATATTCAATAATTCAGTTTGGGCAAGGAGAATATTAAACTTTCACAGCAAACATCTCTTTCAGCTTCTCAACGGCATAATCCACTTCCTCTATTGTTGAGTTTTTGCTGAATGAAAAACGTACAGAAGGCCGGTCAGGATTCACTTTCAGGGCAGTAAGCACATGGGATCCTACGTCACTTCCACTGCTACAGGCACTTCCGCCGCTCGCCGCAACTCCGTTGATATCCAGGTTCATTAAAATCATCTCAGCCATTTCTGTAGGAGGAAATGAAACATTCAATACGGTATAAAGCGCATTGCCAAGCGTGTCTCCATTGAATCCCACTCCGGGGATAGCTTCTTTAAGCTTAGCTGCCATATGATCTTTCAATTCCGAAATATGTTTCATGTGCTCATCAAGGTGTTCATAGCACAACTCCAATGCACGTGCAAGGCCAATAATTCCATAAATGTTTTCAGTCCCGCCACGCATATTGCGTTCCTGTGCTCCACCATAAATAAAAGGATGGATCTTTATTTTGCTATTGATGTACAAAAATCCAATTCCCTTCGGCCCATGAAATTTGTGTGCCGCACAGGTAATAAAATGAACATTTAACTCCTGTAGATTGAAAGGATAATGTCCCATAGTCTGCACTGTGTCGCTGTGAAATACTGCATTGTATTTAGCGCACAACTCCCCTACTTCTTTTATCGGCAACAAGTTTCCCAATTCATTGTTGGCATGCATTAAAGAAACAAATGACCTTTCGTTTTCTGCCAGCAATTTTTCAAGGTGATCAAGTTTTACCCTTCCCTTTTCATCCACTTCAACCAGACTAAGTTTTATGTTCCCGGCTTTTGCCTGCGCTTCCAGAGTATGCAATACAGCATGGTGTTCAATGGGAGATGTGATGGCATGTTTTATTCCCAGGTCGCGAATACTGCAACTGATGGCAGTATTATTTGCCTCTGTACCACCGCTGGTGAAGAAAATTTCAGACGGAGAAGCATTGATCAGCTTTGCAACGGTCTTTCTGGACTGTTCAATTAGTGCGCGTGTTTCCCGCCCGAAAGAATGGATCGAACTGGGGTTACCAAAACCCTTTTCCAAAACAGGGATCATGGCTTTCAGTACTTCCGGATCAAGTGGTGTAGTGGCAGCATTGTCGAGGTAAACTCTCATTGTTATTTGTTTATGGTCTCTGCGATAAGATCCTTGATATCAGAGATGATCTTCTCAGCCAGGTTCTTCGCAGTGGTTTGAGACTGGCTTTCTGAATAGATGCGGATAATCGGCTCTGTATTGCTTTTGCGAAGGTGAACCCACTCCTTGTCAAATTCAATTTTCACACCATCGATAGTATTAACCGGTTGCTTCTTATACTTTGTTTTGATCCCCTCAAGCACTTCATCCACATTGATCTGTGGTGTCAGTTCGATCTTGTTCTTTGAAATATGGTAACTGGGATATGTTGCACGAAGCATGGAAGTGGACTTACCGAATTTTGCCAGGTGAGAAAGGAACAATGCAATTCCAACCAGGGCATCTCTGCCGTAGTGAAGTTCCGGATAAATAATTCCTCCATTTCCTTCCCCGCCGATGACTGCATGATTTGCTTTCATGGCTTCAACCACATTTACTTCACCTACTGCAGATGCGAAATATTTTCCTCCTGCTTTCTCTGTCACATCCCGCAATGCGCGTGTTGAGGAAAGATTTGAAACTGTATTTCCTTTTTTACCAGCATGTCCGCCGGGCAGGTTTTTAAGAACATAATCAGCCACAGCAACAAGCGTGTATTCTTCACCAAACATTTCTCCGTCTTCACAAACCAAAGCAAGGCGGTCAACGTCAGGGTCAACCACGATACCTAAATGTGCGTTTCGCTTCTTCACCTCTTTGCTAATATCACCAAGGTGCTCAGGAAGTGGCTCGGGATTGTGTGGGAACTGTCCATTGGGTTCACAGTACAATTCAAAAATCGTTTCGACACCCAATGCTTTCAATAATGCAGGCACGGCGATCCCTCCTGTTGAATTCACACAATCAATAACGATCTTAAAATTTTTTGATTTGATTGCTTTTATATCGACAAGTGGTAACGCAAGAATTTTATCAATGTGTTTTTGAATGGCATTTGGATCAGAAACCGATTTGCCAAGTTTTGTGACTTCGGCAAAATTGAATGCTTCAGCATCTGCAATTTTTAAAACCTCTACTCCATCAGCAGCAGATATAAACTCACCTTTACCATTTAATAACTTGAGTGCATTCCATTGCTTCGGATTGTGGCTTGCAGTAATGATGATACCGCCATCAGCTTTGTGCTCAACAACACTCATTTCAACTGTTGGTGTAGTAGAGAGGCCAAGATATACGACATCAATTCCAAGACCTTTCAAGGTGCCTGCTACAAGATTCTGAACCATCTCTCCACTGATGCGCGCATCACGGCCAATGATGATCGTATGCTTTTTCGGCTTTGTGGATTTGTTTAATAGCCATGTCCCGAAAGCAGCGGTAAACTTAACAATGTCGAGAGGAGATAATCCGTCGCCGGGTTTACCCCCAATGGTTCCTCTGATTCCTGAAATAGATTTAATTAGTGCCAAGTGTGATACAGTGTTTAGATTCTTGCCTTCGTCGCATTTGCTAGAACTTCAGCGGAGCAAAGCCGTCAGACAGGTGCAAAGATAATTTTCCTGAGGAATTTTAATGAAAAAGAGATGCCGAATACATGAAAAATGCTGCTTCAGGGTATTAATGTAGTTTAAAATCAACGAAGTATTTCGTTTTCACCCATTCTTGTGAATAACTCACTTACGGCAATAGTGCTTTCGAATAAGGTTTTCTACCTTTGTAACACCAAAACATTTTTCACCATATGATGGACGAAGAATTTGACGGCACTTCGGAGGACAATAATCAAATTCAAAACAGTATACAGCGTTACGAAGAGATGCTTCGGAAGCATGACGAATACTTTTTTGACGTAGATGCTTTCCTCAACATTATCGATTATTACATTGAAAAAAACGACCCTGTAAAGGCATTGCAGGTGGTTGATTTTGCGCAACAGCAACACACCTACTCTGTTGAGTTTTTGCTGCGGAAAGCACAGTTGCTGGCCATGGTCGAAAAATACAATGAGGCGTTATTAATGCTGGAAGATGCCGAGAAAATAACGCCTACCGATCCTGACATTTTCATGATCCGCGGAAGTATCTATAGCCAGCAAAAAAAATATTCTCTTGCCATTGAAAATTTCAATAAAGCAATTCCGCTATCTGAACAACTTGACCTTCTTTACCTGAATATTGCTTATGTGTATGAAAGCTGGGGGGATTATTCAAAGGCCATCGATAACCTGAAACTTTGTCTTGCAGATAACCAGGAAAATGAAATCGCCCTTTACGAACTTGCTTTCTGTTTTGAAGTTACCGAACGCTATGAAGACAGCGTTGCCTTTTACAAACAATTTATTGACCGCGCTCCGTATTCTTACCCTGCCTGGTATAATCTTGGTAATGTGTACAACAGGAAAGGCGAGTACGAAGAAGCATTGAGTGCCTATGATTATTGTCTGCTAATCAAAGATGATTTTGCTTCTGCATTCTTTAATAAAGGAAATACGCTCGCTAATCTTGGCAGGTATGCAGAGGCAATAGAGAATTACAAAAAGACATTTGAGTTCGAAGCCCCTGATGCCATTTCATATTACAACATCGGAGAATGTTATGAGCAACTGGAACAGGCACACCGCGCGCGCGAGTATTATAAGAAAGCTACCAAACTAGATCCGAATCTTGCTGAAGCATGGCTGGGAATCGGCATTACTTTACAGAATGATGAACGCTGGTTTGAAGCAACGCATTACATTAAAAAGGCCATCGAACTGAATAAGGAAACAGCGGAGTTTTGGTTTGCCCTTGGCGATGCAGAATACCATTTGGAAAATCTGGTCGCTGCTGAAAATGCATATCAGAAAGTGATTGATCTCGAGCCTGAAAATGAAGAGATTTGGCTTGAATATTCACACTTGCTGATGGTAGATAACCGTCCTGATGAAGCCATCCGGCTTCTTGAGTTAGGCATGGTGAAGCATCCTGATAATGCTGAATTGATATACCGTGCTACATGCTTTTATTATAAAGCAGGCCGCATAGCAGAATCCTACAGGTTGTTGTCAGAGGCCTTAGAAAAAAACTGGCGACTCTCACATCTGATTTTTGAATACGTACCCACAATGGAGAACGATAAATTCGTTCTTGAACTCATAGACACATATAGCAAGCGCCCATGAACTTTTCATTATCTCAAATTCCCAACCGCGCATCCAAGCCGCGTGAAAGTGGCCTTACTATGGTAATGGATAAAGGTCTTGGCGTAAGGCAGGCAGAAGATTTTGTTGAAAGCAGCGGTCCATATGTAGATCTTATTAAGCTTGGATTCGGAAGTTCGCTGATCACTCCAAACCTGGAAAAAAAAATAAGCGTTTACAGGGAGGCCGGCATTCCGGTATACCTGGGTGGCACTTTGCTGGAAGCATTTATCATCCGCAATCAGTTTGATGACTACAGGAAGCTTCTCGACAAGTTAAAACTGACACATGCTGAAGTTTCTGATGGCAGCATCACCTTGACTCATGAGAAAAAGTGTGAAATAATTAAGGCACTTGCAAAACAGGTGACAGTGATTTCAGAAGTGGGTTCCAAAGAAGAGGGCATCATTATCCATCCGAATAAGTGGATAGAAATGATCGAGCGCGAACTAAAAGCCGGAGCATGGAAAGTAATCGCAGAAGCCAGGGAGAGCGGAACAGTCGGAATTTACAGGCCAAATGGCAAGGCGCACGTAGTACTGATCAATAAAATTCTCGCGAAAGTTCCTGCTGATAAGATCATCTGGGAGACACCTAACAAATCCGGACAAGCTTATTTTATCCAGCTGATTGGAACGAACGTAAATCTTGGAAACATAGCGCCCCACGAGGTAATTGCTGTAGAGTCGCTCAGACTTGGATTACGCAGTGATACCTTTTTTCAATACCTTGAGAAGAAAGAGGAAGTTATTTGAGGAAGAGAGGATGTGACTAAGTGACTAAGAATGGAAGTGACTAAGTAAAAGAGAAACAAAA
>JAPLDB010000029.1 GCA_026391975.1 Bacteroidota bacterium
GTACAATTGGCAAATCTACTCTTTCACAAATTTTCTGAAAATATTATTTTCTCCACTCTCAATCTTAATGAAATAAACTCCTGAAGGTAGATTGTCAACCTGAATTGCAGGCGATTTTCCATGTTGGTTTTGCAGTTCCAGTGCGATTCTTCCTGTTGCGTCATAAATCACAACTCGACCTATTTCAATATTTCCGGAAACAATATTCAGATTTTCTGAAGCCGGATTCGGATATAACTTCAACTGATCCTGAACAAGTTCCTCCACGCGATCCAGTACTGAATCATTCGCATATATCGGAATAACAACAGATTGATGTGCCGAATCATCTGTATTAAAATTCAGAGAAGCATGGATTGAATCATTGTTCTGTGTAATCAGTTTGACATCAACAGCAAGCGCTTCTCCGGCTGCAAGGGTGGTGTTCGTTCCTCCGGATTGAAAATTTAATTCCTGTTGGGATAAACTGAAATTTGAAAGCTGAACAACTGTATTTCCATTGTTCACAATCACGTAATGAAATACGGTTGGCATACCCAACGGAACGTACCCGTATATGATGGAATCCTGCGCTAAATCAATTGACCTGATGACAGGAGCAACAGAAGTATTGGAAATAGAATTGATGCGTTCAATAAATTGTGGATAGTCTATGAAAGGATTTCGGTTGTGCTGAATGAGATCAATGTAATCGTTTCTCTTTTGTTCAATTGTATCAACTGGAAAATTCTGATTCCATGTGCGCAGGATATTCTCCTGTGGCGTGAAAAATCCGGAATAGTTCTGGTACCGCAATACAAAATACATCATTGCCCGTGCAGCAATTCCTTTTTGTTCATCCCTTGGCTCAAACAATCCGTTAGTCGCCTTTGATCCCCCTACTGCCCAGATTGTTCCGCCTGTTACCACACCGAATGGATTGTCAGCACGGTAATTATTGGCAACTTCATCAGTGGCAAAAATGTGATGCAGGTCGGATCTCATGGGCTCCAGTGAACTAAAAAATGATTGAGGAAAAGTATGCTCGGTATTAAAAGAAAAATTCGTCTGACAGTCCGTCCTGTTGCTGTAGCCTACTGCTTCCCTGCCGGTATATATGCATGCAATGGTATTTTGGGTAGCACCTTGCCCGTTTATTTTCTTATTGTCAATGGACATAAACATGCTGTCGCGGGCAATATTGTATCCCAAAGAAATATAACCCACTCCGGTAATATTGTGCAGCGCAGATTTAAGTGCCTCTTCCGACTGATTCTGCGTTGAATCATAGTATGCGTTTGAATAACTTCCCTGCCCCACAAGATCAACGCTTACATATCCCCGCAAGCCATCGTTGACAATCACCATTTCAGAATTGTGAAAAATATTATGCCGCGGAGAAAATTTTATCCAGATGGAAAATGAAGAAGTTGCAGCAATTGTAAAATTCTGCTCCCTTGCAGAAAATGCCGGCGCGCCATAGGTATTATAGAAACGAATACCGTTCACATTAACACTCCTGTTCAAAGAATTCGAAATGGTTAACTGTAAACTGTCAGGCGCGTTCTCAAAAGCTGTCCCGAAATTCAATTGCGGAGAACTCACCGTAAGTGCCTGTGAAAATAAACCGGTTGCGCGAATGAAAAGTATTGCTGTAAAAAAGGCTGTTCTGTATTTCAAATCTTACTTATTAAATGGCGGGGTAAACTCGCAATCGCGAGCATAGCCTCGAGATATTACATATTATTTTACTGTGCTTCCGTTGTTTATTTTCTCCGAAGGCATTACAAACTTCAATTTCCCATCAGCATCCTCGGCCATCAGGATCATTCCTTTTGATTCGATTCCTTTTATTTTTCTCGGAGCAAGATTGGCAATGATGGTTACCTGTTGTCCGATAATCTTCTCCGGCTCAAAACAATGTGCAATGCCGCTGACAATGGTGCGTTGCTCAAAGCCGAGATCAATTTTTAGTTTTAAAAGCTTATCCGTTTTCGGAACACGCTCTGCTTCAAGAATTGTTGCAATCCTCAGATCCATCTTGCCGAATTCATCAAATGTGGTTTCTTTCCCGATAGCTGTCGGGATGAAGTCTGAAGCCTTAGGTTCATCAGCCGAAACCATTCCTGCTTGCTGATTTATCTTTGTTGCATTCAACTTGGCAATTTGTTTTTCGATGATCTCATCTTCGATCTTCTCAAACAATAGTTCAGCGGCTCCCAATACATGCCCGGCTTTCAGGATCTGTCCTGTTGCATTTTTCCAGTCTGTTTTTTCAAGATTCAGCATCCTGTTCAGTTTGGAAGCGGTATTTGGCAAAAACGGCTCCATCAACAGAGCGAGATATGTTGTAACTTCAAGAGCAATGTATAATATGGTTGCCGTTTGCGCTTCATCTGTCTTGATCGTCTTCCAGGGCTCAGTCTCTGCAAGGTATTTATTTCCTGCACGCGCCAGGTCCATTAAAGCCTGCTGGGCTTCACGGAACTTATACTTCTCAATATTTTCAGAGATCAGCTTCTTCGCTTGTTGAATAGCAGCAATACATTCCTGATCTCTTTCATTCGGCTTTCCATGTTGCGGAACTTTTCCACCAAAATAATTCTGTGTAAGAACCAGCGTCCGGTTCACAAAGTTTCCAAGGATGGCAACCAGTTCGCTGTTATTCCTGGTTTGGAAATCCTTCCACGTAAAATCGTTGTCTTTGTTTTCCGGAAATGTAGAACACAATACATAACGCAAAACATCCTGTTTACCGGGAAAATCTTCCAGGTATTCATTCAGCCATACAGCCCAGTTGCGCGATGTAGAAATTTTTTCTCCCTCAAGATTTAAAAATTCATTGGCAGGAACATTTTCAGGAAGAATAAAATCTCCGTGCGCCTTCAACATGGCCGGAAAAATGATGCAATGAAAAACGATGTTGTCTTTGCCGATGAAATGGATCAGTTTTGAATCCTTATTACACCAGTAATCTTTCCATCCGATAGTTTGAGGTTTGATGTTTGATGTTTGCCCGTTTTCAAAATAGGCTTTTGTGGAAGATATATAACCAATTGGCGCATCGAACCAGACATAGAGCACCTTTCCCTCCGTATCCGGCAGCGGAACTTTCACTCCCCAATCCAGATCACGCGTAACGGCACGAGGTTGCAAACCCTGGTCGAGCCACGACTTGCATTGTCCAAAAACATTTGACTTCCATTCTCCCTCCTTGCTCCTGATCCATGCCTCCAGCCATTCCTGCTGCATTTTGTCAAGCGGCAAATACCAGTGTTTCGTTTTCTTTTTGATCGGTGGCTTTCCACTCAATTGTGAATGGGGGTTGATCAGATCTGCAGGAGATAAACTTTTGCCGCACTTCTCACACTGATCGCCATAGGCATTCGGGTTGCCGCAGTTCGGACAGGTACCGGTGATATAGCGGTCAGCGAGGAACATGTTCGCCTCTTCATCGAAATATTGTTCACTTACCTCTTCAACAAAAACCTTCTTGTCGTAGAGTGTTGTAAAAAAATCAGATGCTGTTTTATGATGAAGCGGATCGCTGGTACGATGGTAAAAATCAAAGGAGATGCCAAAGTCCTCAAAGCTCTTTTTCACGATACCATGATATTTATCCACCAGCTGTTGTGGTGTAATACCTTCCTTCCGTGCGCGCAATGTAATCGGTACACCATGTTCATCAGAGCCACATATAAAAAGTACGTCTTCGCCCTTAGCCCTTAAATACCTTACGAAGATATCTGCGGGCAAATAAGCTCCTGCCAAATGGCCAATATGAACGGGGCCATTTACATAGGGTAATGCTGAAGTGATGAGATACCGGCTCATTGGAGGTTTGAAGTTTTGAGTTTGAAGTTAGGGCTGCTTATCTTACAACATTAAGCATCAAACTTTTAACTTTTTTATGGGACGCAAAAATAGACAAATTAAGTTGCTGCGGGAAACAATACGTTTAACGCATTATCGAGAATTTACGAAAAGAAAAGCGGCCATTTTCATCAGTAAATTGAAGAAAGTAAATGCCTTCAGGCAACGCGGAAATATTCAGCACAAAAGGGTTCACCTTATCTGCAAAAGCAGTTTCATACACATTTTCACCGGTCATGTTATAAATTGAAAAGCTTTTAATGATGTATTGGTTGTCATTAATGATAAGAGATCCATTGGCCGGATTAGGAAAAACTTCAATTGCGCTCAACATATCCTCATTCACAGAAGATCCATTGCAAACCATGTTGTTGAATAACATAAAAGTGTCGCTTGCGCATGCATTGTAAACAACATGCACGACGGGAAAATACTGTGAATACAGATAATGATGCACAGGACTTGGATCCGTTGAAGTAGTGCTGTCACCAAAATCCCAGAAATGAGAAAAATTTGAATTTGAGTTACAATAGTAAACACCGTTACATCCGGGTGCTTCACTCCATGAAAACTCAGCCCACGGCTCATAGACACCAAGGTTCCAGAAATTCAGACTATCAGAAACAGTTTGTCGGGCGAACAGGTGATACATATAAGCCGAAAGCTGTGTTACTCCGGGATTGTAGGTATTTCCATTTGCACTTTTATGAAAGAATATATTGTAAAAAACAGATGCAGCAAGGAAAGAGCCATTGAGTGAAGGATGGCTGAAATCAGTCGAGTATAATTCAACGGTACTGTCATATGCAATACAACTTCTGTAAGCTTCGCCTACGGGTGCTACAATTCCATGACAGGTATCTGCCATCAGCTTATAGGAATCAAGAAGCCGCTGTTGCATTCCATCATAGGTGCAAACAGGAGGATAGAAAGCACAGTTGGAAGCATCGCCGTATTTCCGTCCCCATGTCTCGAAAAAAACAGTTTGGGTACATGGGTTGTTGGCATGGATCACACTGTCAAGGAACAATGCATAAGGAATAGTGGCGGTATCAACAATATTCGGATCGAGCGATGGAAGCTGGCTTTGTTCCTGCAACACAACGTAATCCCACTGCTGCTGGTTAATTTTTGTGATCGTATTCGCATCGGCTGCATGCATTTTAAGTGTGTATCCACCCAAAGCGCTGACATCCCAATCCAGCGTATCACCTCCGGCTGTCACTATACTGTCTACGAGGAGGGGGAGGTTATTTACATAGGTATAGCTGTTCCCGATAAAGAGCGCTTTAACCTTCTTGTGCTGGGCAGACAAGCCGGTTGCAGCCAGAAAAAATAACCAATATAATATCCCTGATTTCATAGGTATTGAATGCTCAAAACTAACAATTATTAATCACATCTTTGCCTTACAAAATGACAACACCAGCATATTTAAAATCCGGAGATAAAGTAGCCATTGTTTCTACTGCACGAAAAGTATCCGAAGCAGAAATGACACCTGCAGTTGAACTGCTAAAGCAATGGGGGATTGAAACTGCCTTCGGTAAAAACCTGTTCAATCAGCTAAATCAGTTTGCAGGCACTGATGAAGACCGCACGCAGGATTTTCAGGATGCACTGAATGATCCTTCGGTAAAAGCAATTCTCTTCGCCCGTGGCGGATATGGTACAGTGCGCATCATCGACAAGATCGACTGGAGTGCATTTAAAATAAATCCCAAGTGGCTGATCGGTTTCAGTGATGTAACCGTAACTCATTCGCACGTTCAGAAGAATTTTGGAATTGAAACGCTCCATGCGCCGATGGCCTTCAATCTCCCAAAGTCAACGAATGAAGTAAAGCAAAAACTACGACAGGCTTTGTTCGGCGAAAAACTGCAGTACGAGATCAGTGAAAATATTTTTTCCGACATCAACCGCCCGGGCGAATGCACAGGCGAACTTGTAGGAGGAAACCTATCCATACTTTATTCATTGCTTGGTTCATCATCCAGCATTGACACAAATGGAAAAATACTTTTCCTTGAGGACCTTGATGAATATCTTTATCACATCGACAGGATGATGATGGCCTTGAAACGTGCAGGAAAACTTTACAAACTGGCAGGACTTATTGTGGGCGGAATGAATGACATGAAAGACAACAAGGTGCGCTTCAATAAAACGGCTGAAGAGATAATAAGTGAAGCGGTAAGTGAATACAATTATCCTTTACTCTTTGGGTTTCCGGCAGGGCATGTCAGGAATAACATGCCGCTCATCTTTGGAAGGAAAGTGAATCTTAAAGTTGTTGAAGATTCGTCGTTGTCTTTTTCATAACGGTTAACCGATAGCGAATAACAAATATCGTTTCTTCATGAGCGAACAAAGCGAACTTGGAAAACTAGGGGAACAGTTGGCAGCCGAATTCCTCAGAAAGAACGACCACATCATCCTGCATCAGAATTTTGTCTGGGAAAAAGCAGAGATCGATATCATCTCCATCAAGGACAATAAAATTGTTTTCGTTGAAGTCAAGACACGTGTATCACCGTATCTGAATGACCCCGCTTTGATGGTGCCGATGAAAAAATGGAGGCAGATCATGAAAGCAGCCGATTATTTCATGAAAGAAAGAACCGATGACCTGACAGCCCAATTTGATATTATTTCTGTGATCACCAACAAGGATTACACGAAAATTGAGCATTATGATGAGGCCTATATTCCCGGAGTATAGCTAAAGGAAGCAGTTCAGCCCTAATTTGTTATCTTCGCGGTTAAATCAGAAAAATGAGAACAGGAAGCCGCAAAGTAACCCGAAACCGAAAGACCTCCGGAACCCCTCCGGATGCAGAAATTCGCGGGAAAGGAAGGGGAGCCGGGGCCCGTAAACCGGGAAAATACAGACCAAAAACAGAGGGAGCAGCACCATACAGGGACAGAAAACCGGATGGTGAAAGACCGGCAAGGAAACCTTACGGCGACAGACCTTACTCAAAACCAGGCGCATCTACCGGAAGAAGTTATAGAAAACCGGAAGGAGAATATTCGAAAGACAAGCCCCGCTTCAGCCGTGAAGGTGGCAAACCGGATGGAGAGAGACCGGCAAGAAAGCCTTATGGTGACAGACCGTTTTCAAAACCGGGCGGAGCAACTGGAAGAAGTTTCAGGAAACCGGATGGAGAATTTTCAAAAGACAAACCCCGCTTCAGCCGTGAAGGTGGCAAACCGGATGGAGAAAGACCGGCAAGAAAACCTTACGGTGACAGACCGTTTTCAAAACCGGGCGGAGCAACTGGAAGAAGTTTCAGGAAACCGGATGGAGAATTTTCAAAAGACAAACCTCGTTTCAGTCGTGAAGGTGGCAAACCGGAAGGAGAAAGACCGGCAAGAAAGCCTTATGGTGACAGACCCTATTCAAAACCGGGCGGATCAACAGGAAGAAGTTTTAGAAAACCGGATGGAGAATATTCTAAAGACAAGCCACGGTTCAATCGTGAAGGTGACAAACCGGAAGGAGAAAGACCGGCAAGAAAACCTTACGGTGACAAACCTTATTCAAAACCGGGCGGATCAACAGGAAGAAGTTTTAGAAAACCTGAAGGAGAATTTTCAAAAGACAAACCACGTTTCAGTCGCGAAGGTGGCAAACCGTATGCGCCAAGAACAGGTGGATTCAAAAAGCCTTTCGTAAAATCCGGAGAAGAAAATACATCTGAATCACCTCAGGGTGAGAACAAATGGAACCGCAAAGAAAAACACGAGTTTTACGGTGACAAAAAAAGACGACCACGTACATTCAGCAAGCCGGAAGTAAATGCTGAACCAAAGGTTGACGACGGAACCATCCGTTTGAATAAATACATTTCAAATGCAGGTATCTGCTCGAGAAGAGAAGCAGATGATTTGATCTCTACAGGTGTCATTTCCGTCAATGGAAATATTATTACAACCCTCGGATATAAGGTGCAACCGGGAGATGTTGTAAGGTACAACGATGCCAGATTGAAATCTGAAAAACCTGTATATCTATTGCTGAATAAACCGAAAGACTTCATCACAACCGTTGATGATCCTCAAAACAGGCAAACGGTGATGTCGCTGATCAAGCATGCCTGTAAAGAGCGCGTGTATCCTGTCGGTCGCCTTGACAGGAATACAACGGGGCTGTTGCTTTTCACCAACGATGGCGACCTTGCAGACAAGCTTACACATCCGAGTTTTGAAGTTCAGAAAGTTTACGAAGTACACCTGGACAAGAATCTGAAAAATGAACATTTCGAAGAGATCGGAAGCGGCCTTACGCTCGAAGACGGCGTCATCAGGCCCGATGAAATTTCTTATTCACCGGATGACAAATCAATTGTCGGCATTGAACTTCACAGCGGACGCAACAGAATTGTTAGAAGGATATTTGAGCACTTCGGATACCGCATCAGCAAACTTGACCGTGTGCTCTATGCCGGCCTCACCAAGAAAGACCTTCCCCGCGGTAAATTCCGATTCCTCACTGAAATGGAACTGGCTAACCTGAAAATGATTACAGGCAATAAACGTTTCAAAGCTGCGCCGAAGAGGATTGCAATGGCGGAGGAGTAATTTTCATATTCTGATGATGAAAAAATTTAAACTGGACCGCACTGCTTTTTCAATGCATGCCTTAGAAGCCCATGAACCCGCTATTAGTTATTGGAAAAACAAGAGTATAGATGAAAGGCTTGCCGCTGCAGTTTATTTAAATAGTGTTGCATACAATTTCGATCTTCAAAATCCTCCGCGGATAGATAGAACCGCATTCTCAATGAGAAAACACAATGCCTGAATATGGGGAATATTTTTCATGAGGATTTTCGGGATTTTATAATTGCATTGAATGAATGCAATGTTGAATATATGGTGATTGGTGGATATGCTGTTGTTTTGCATGGTTATTCACGCAATACCGGCGATCTGGATTTTTGGGTAAATAAAACTTCCACGAACTATCAAAAACTAAAACTAGCTTTTGCAAAATTCAGAATGCCTGTTTTTGACATGACTGAAGAAAATTTTTTATTCAACCCTAAATTAGACGTATTTACATTTGGCAGGCCACCTGTTTCAATTGATATTCTGACGAAAGTAAAAGGTCTAAATTTTGACGAATGCGCTCCAAAAGCGACAGAAATGAACGTAGAGGATTTAATAGTAAGGGTAATTGATTTTCGCGATTTGATAAAAGCAAAAAGGGAGAGTGGTAGGTCAAAGGACATGGACGACCTCGAAAATCTTCAACAATAAACTGAATCATCTCATTTAATTAAAAAACTAATGATAGTGCAAAAAAGTTGCTTGATGTGTTTTAAAGCACCTACATCCGATTAAGCAAAGTATTTCATTCCTTATCCAAACCGACTCATGCCCAAAACCCTCACCCAATCCGTCACCTTCAAAAATCAAAAAGCATCTGCATTGTATTCAATGTATCTTGACAGCAAGCAGCATGCAATGATTACAGGAGGTGCTGCAGCAAAAATTTCTGCAAAAGAAGGTGCTGCATTTTCCGCACACGGCGGCTATTGCTTCGGAAAAAACCTGCAGCTGGTCAAAGATAGACTGATTGTACAAAGCTGGCGTGGCAGCGACTGGGCTGAGGATGAAATGGATTCCACTTTTATTTTATCCTTTGAACAAAAAGGAAAAGATGCTGTCATCAACATGGTTCATGCAAATGTTCCCGATCAGCATGCAGCAGGGATCAAGACTGGCTGGACAGACTACTACTGGAAACCGTGGAAAGAATATCTGCGTAATCTTTAGGTCGACGTACGGCTAAACCTCACCGATCCCGTCCCGATGTGTCGGGACGGGATCGACGAGATCTCTTAAAAATACCGACGGATGAAAAATCTACTTCTCTCCTTTGCCTTTCTGGTTGTAATAAAATCCTACGGGCAAAATAACCTCCAGTACATTTCTTCCAATACCGGCGCCGGCTGCTATGCAGTAGAGTATGCAAATGGATTGCTTTACACTGGCACTGGAAACACACTTCAGGTCTATGACGTCAACACGCCCGTTCCTCATACCAAAACATTTGAACACCGCTTCGTTTCTACCATTGATGATATCAAGGTGAGGAACAACAGGCTGTACGTCTGCGCCAATCACGACGGACTTTCTGTCTGGGATCTTACTTCTCCCTCCTATCCTGCCCTGCTGGATCAGTATGTTCCTGACAGTCTGAACCAGGCTGCATACAACATGGCATTTTATGGCGACTCTATTTTTGTTACCTACAAAACAATGATGGCAGTCTTTTATTTCAATCCTGCTAACAATGTACTTTCCCTCATCAACACATTTGCCCGGCAGACAGGCAACAGTTTTGCACGCGGCGTAGATGTGAAAAATAACCTGCTTGCATTTACAACGGCGTATGGAACAAATGCTCAAACCGGAATTCACATCTGGGACATTCCAACGATGACTGAACTTTCATTTTACCAGCAGAACTTTGCAGATCCTGAAAATGTTTTATTCTCTCAAAATGTTCCGCTATTGAATGTGCTAGGTGGAACAGAAAGCTGGCAGAATGGAAATCCCAAAGGCATTTTTTATTCACTCAACATAACAAATCCTCAAACTCCTGTTGTTGTGCACAGCGATACTTTGGGCGGCGGATTCAACTTTTATATTGCAGGCCCCATCAGTGGCCAAATCGTGAACGACACCATTTACTTCGCCACGAATGGCATGAGCGATTCTACTTCTGCTGCAGGTGATACTGCAGGGTATGTTTATGTCTATGATGTTTCCAATCCCAACAATGTCCATTTCATCACCAACATCAATGCAGGTCTGTGGCATTTTGATGTTGCAGTAGGAAATCATAAAATGTATGTGGCTTCAGAATGGTATGGCGTGAAAACACTCGACATCGTAAATCTCTTCGCTCCAGTCAACCTTGGTCTTACGCTGACCGGCGGGTGGAATTGTGCCAGTGATAAGTTTGGCAACAGAATGGTGGTTGCACAGGAAGGATATGGATTTAAGCAATATGATATTTCCGACTTGCAGCACCCGATGTTAATCAATTCAGTTGTAACTATTGGATTTTGCTACGGCATCCATTATGACAAAACAGGAAATTACATTTTCAGTTTTAATTATACTGATGACGATTTCAGAGTATATCGTGCAAGCGACCTGATACTGATGTCATCTCTCAACCCAAACAGCGGACTGGTGATCACAGATTATTTCAAAGAAGAAGTCTGGCAGGATAAAGCAATTGCAATCCAAAAACCGGTCTTCCTTGGCATCGGATCAAAGAATGTAATTTGTTATGACGTTTCAGACATTAATAATCCGTACGTGGATACCATTCTCGCCCCGGCAGGTCAGATCGAAGACATAGAAGTGAATGCAGCCGGAAAATTGTTCCTTTCAACTACAAGTACCATGTATGTATATGACATGGCAAACAACTACCAGCAGCTGATCGCAATGCCTGTTACTTTTTTACAGCAGTTTCATGACATAGCATTGTTTGATGATACCCTTTACGCTTATGTTTCAGGACTGCCTTCAGGAGTTGAAAAATATGCTTACAACGGAAGCAACCAGCTCACCCAGGCAGGCGGCACATTTCCGCTTCCTGTTAATGATCCTAAATTTCTGGCAGCAGATGCATTCGGACTCTATCTCAATTATCAGGAAGAAGGTTTGTATGCTTTCGACAAATCAACCATTTCACAGACCGGATATTACAAACACAGTCTTGAATTCTACCGGCCCGACCAATGGGGTGAACGGGGATTATTTTGCAAAGACAGTCTGATTTTCCTTGTAGAATACTTCGGACAAACTTCCATTCTTTCGAACTATGATAGTCTCAATATTGGTGTACCTGAAATTGATCCGGAAAGGTCCTTTGAAGTGTATCCAATTCCTGTTTTGGACAAGTTATCAATTTGTATTGGCGATTCAAAGAACCATAAGAATGCAAAAACTCCAATTGAAATTTTCAATCCCATTGGAGAGATGGTTTTGGCTGTTTACTTGCCTATTGCCTCCCGATGGCTATCGGGATGCCCACTGCATACTATAATTGATGTTTCACATTTGGCTCCCGGAGTATACTTCATCTGTGAAACTCAATCTGGCGCTGTACAAAAATTCATCAAACAATGAGCACGGTTGATTACATCGGAACCTTTGGAGTAGCCATCCTCCTACTCGCCTATTTGCTTTTGCTGGTGAAAGCAGTTACCGTTACTAGCCGGATCTATATCTGGATGAACATTGTGGGTGCCGGACTATCCACCCTTGCATCGGTATTTCTGAAATATGTTCCGTTTATTATTCTTGAAGGGGCGTGGATGCTGGTGTCTATTGTGGCGCTTTTTCAAAGGAAGAAATAAAGAGGTACGAATATCGAAAGCTTGCGAATCTCCGAATAACGAATCAATACATCCCGTCCCGATATGTCGGGAGCAATTGGGATTGCAAATAAGAGGGGACGAATTGCGAAAGAATATGAATTTACGAAATACAAATTCTAACTTTGCCGCTTAACGCGAACTGATTGTGAAAATACCTTTTTTGAACATTTTTTTATTGGGTTTTATTGTCTACTGTTTACTGCCTACTTCCTTCTGCTTCTCCCAGTCCCGCTTAACCACCTTTGGCATTCAAATCAAACCCATATTTCCTATTGGATTTCTCGGAACAGGAAAACAAACTGTAGATACAGCAGGAGTAAAATTTGATCTCCGTCTCAAGGGAGGTTACAATTTCGGAATGGTAATAAGAAAAGGATTTTCTGATCTTCTTGCAATGGAAGTGGGAATCAATTACGTGAAACGGAAATACCTGCTTAACATTGCTGATTCGGGCTATCAAGAATCATCTGAGTTCAGGATCATAGGATATGAAATTCCTGCTTCACTGCTTGTCTACATTCGGCTTGGAGAAAAAATATTTATGAATGCATCACTGGGTGCATCTGCCGATATGTATGCCAGCAATGTAGAATCAATTGGTGAGAACCATAATACATTGACGGTTCGCAACCACACCTTTCAGGCAGCAATTATATCCAACCTCGGCTGGGAATACAGAACTGAGGGCTCGGGCTATTTTTACTTAGGCGCATCTTTGCACCGGCCGTTCGATTATGAGCTGACCACGAAAGCACATTACAAACGTAATGCGAAAGAGATGGATATTTACCAGCCGCTATCGGGAAGCTATATAACAATTGACTTGCGTTATTTTTTTCATGAGGATCCAAAGAAAAAAAAGAAAAAAGCTTCATCAGAGTAATGGCAAAGCCGGTTTGCCTACTCTTTTATTCTCGCATATACATGCTGATCTAGCAACCCCCCATTTTTAAAAACCGCCTTTTTGTTGATCGCCTCCAAATGAAATCCTGCTTTCAAGATCGTTTTCATTGAAGCAATATTGGGAGAAAAAATCTCAGCCTGCAGTCTGACGATTTCGGTTTTTGCAAAAGCATAGTCTGAGAGACCGGCAATCGCCTCACTCATAATTCCTTTTCTCCAGTGAGTTTCACCGAGCCAGTAACCGATCTCAGCTGACAACCTGTACACATTCTCTTTAAAAATTATTCCGATGCCACCCGCAGCCTCACCATTTACCTCAATGGCGAGAAGCACATGCCTGGTTTCCTTCATGGCCATATTCAGCCAGCGTTGCGCATCATCAATCGTGTAAGGGAAAGGGAAACCATCACGCATGTTGTCTGCGATCTTTTTATTGTTCGCATGTTTGGCGAGAGAAAAAGCGTCATTGTCATTCCAGGGGCGAAGCTTTGACTTTGATAAAACTAATTCCATAGAGCAGCCAATACATTAAACACATAGGTACATAGGCCACATAGAAATCCTGTGTTGGGTTTTGCTATGTGTTCAATGTACCTATGTGGTGAAGGGATTTTGCTTTCTCAATTGTTGAAAAAAATGAAACACATACATAGAGCACATAGAATAAAATGGCTTTGTCAAGTTACTGATGAATCTTTTTAAACAGGGCTTAATCCTATTTCGGCTATGTGTGCTATGTACCTATGTGGTGATGACACAGATCATTTATCAAACAAACTTCTCCCCTTTTTTCAATCGCACATCATTGACCATGGTGCGCACCAGTTGCTCATCATCCTTTCTGCATATCAACAAAACATTTTCTGACTGCACCACGATAAAATCATGAAGCCCCTGCACCACAGCAAGCCTGTCTTTTGAAACATTGATGATACATCCTGAAGAATTTTCCATCATCACATTGCCCACCACTGCATTGCTGTTTTCATCGTGTGGCACATGCTCATACAACGAGCGCCATGTACCAAGATCACTCCATCCGAATTCGGCAGAAAGCACATACACATTCTTTGCTTTTTCCATGATACCATAATCAATGGAAATGTTTGTGCACTGCGTATATGCCTTCCGGATAAATTCAATTTCTTCATGGGTATTGTAAAGACCCTTTCCTTCTTCAAAGATTGAATACATCTCAGGCAGGTTATTTCTGAAAGCATTTAAAATCGCTTCTGCATTCCATACAAAGATCCCGGCATTCCAGAGGAAGTCACCGCTCTTCAGGAAAAACTTTGCCATCTCAAGATTCGGTTTTTCAGTAAACGTTTTCACCTTACTGATCTTGAATTTTTCTGTTACCTCATCTTCATTGAACTGAATATAGCCATACCCTGTATCAGGTCTGTTGGGTTGAATACCGAGGGTAAGCAGTGAATCATTTTTCTCTGTGAATGCAAGCGCTTTTGCAATGGCCTCTGTAAATCCTGCTTCATCGTTGATGATGTGATCGCTTGGCGCAACTACCATATTCGCCTTTGGATTCAGGGAGAATATCTTAAAGGCGGCATATGCAACACAAGGTGCTGTATTCCTTCGTTGCGGCTCAGCAAGGATCTGGTTTGGATTCATCCCCGGCAACTGATTTTGCACGTGCTCCACGTAGGATTCATTTGTGACAATGAAAATGTTTTCCTTCGGGCAAATGCCTGTAAACCGGTCGTAGGTTTGCTGCAACAGTGATTTCCCGGTGCCGAGAATGTCAATAAATTGCTTTGGAAAATTGTTTCTGCTCATGGGCCAGAAGCGGCTACCGATGCCTCCGGCCATGATGATACAGTAGTTGTTACTCATCACGGAATGTCAATTGGTTAGTTCTTTTCAGCGTAAAAATGTTCCGATAGATGTTTGTTTAGGAAGTAATGAAGTGACTAGGTTGTGAAGTGACTAGGTGACTATGTGTTGAGGTGATTAAGTGACTAAGATAATACAAATTGGATTTGTTATTTCAGTTGTGACAATACTTTTCTTAACGAAGCAAACACTTCCGGAATTTCGTTCTTGCTACAAGTTCCTACACTCAGGCGATACCACGTTGAATCATTTGATGAACCAAATGCATTGAACGGAACCAATGCCAGTTTTGCTTCATTCAATATATAATTGGTTACTTCACTCTGCGAAGAAAGTACTTCCCCTTCAGCAGTTGTCATTCCTTTCAGGTCAAATTTTACAGTCAGGTAGATGGCTGCCTGCGGAGCGATACAATCAACCCGGAACCCGTCTTTCTTCAGTTGCGAAAATCCTTTATAAAATTTTACCAGCCTTTCGTCAACTTCATTTTTAAAGTTGCTGAGAAAACTGTTGACTGCAAGTCTGTTTTTAAGGAATTGAGCTGTTGCCACCTGTTCTGCTTTAGGCGCCCATGCACCTACATGAGAAAGTATTGCGCGCATTTTATCCATGATGCGGCGTGGTCCGAAGCTCCAGCCAACGCGAACCCCTGTTGCGGCAAAACACTTTGAAATGCCATCAATAAATACAGTGTAGTCCTTCATTTCCGGGCGCAATGAAACAGGATTGAAATGCTCAGATTCACCGAATGTCAGTACCCAATAAATCTGATCATACATCAGGTACAATGGTTTTTCATCTGCACTTCGGCTTTTGTTTTCTTCAAGGATGAGGTCGCATATCTCTTCCAGTTGTTGCTTCTGGAAAATGGTCCCTGTCGGATTTAATGGAGAGCAGAGTGCGACGAGTGTGGCATCCTTTAAATGCGGGCGCAGCTCTTCTGCCGTCGGCATGAAATTATTTTCCGGAGTGGTGGTAACATAAACAGGCTTTGCCCCAAACAGGTGACAGTAGTGATTGTTGTTCCATGATGGAAGCGGCACGATCACTTTATCACCCGCATCAAGAAGCGTGGCAAAAGTTCCATATATCAACGGTCTTGCACCGGCTGAGATCAGGATTTCATCAGCGGAATAATCCAGTCCTTCCCGGTCGAGAATAAAATTTGCTACTTCTTTCCTTAGTTCTGCAATACCATTCGCAGCCGGATAGTTGGTATGGTGATTTTTATAAGCAATTACAATGTCGTCATTCAACTCCTGAGGGATGGGAAAAATTTTGGGATCAAAGTCACCTATTGTATAATTGAAAATACGTTCGCCGTTTTTAATCTTCTCCTGTATCTCACCCGCCAGTTTAATAATTTCTGAACCGATCAGGTTTTCGGCCATCTCAGAGACCCTGAGGACCGGCTTGGAGGCAACGGAAGTGGCTGACATATGCTTTAAGTTTGAGGTGAACAAAGATACATGATTCATTGAATCGGGAAAATAAATCAGCCAATACTAGTCATTAGGTCATTGGTCATTGGATGCTGATTGTGGACTGATACCTTCCCTGGTGACCTCTGCCAACGCGCTCACCCGGTATTCAGTTCTTGAGGAATGTTCAAAACACTGAAAACGTTTCCGCATTAATGCTCCTTTTACAAAAACTTTTTTTGATGAATTAAGGCGGAACATGGAACCATGGGGAAGCTCTTCCAGGAAGGTTACTTTTTCCTTTTCACTCTGGTCATGGCTTTTTAATACCCGCAGGAGGTTCTCATCGGTACAGGATGAAGCGGCAGGATCCTTCACATATTGACGCAATGCGCTTTCAATATCAGTAGGAAAAATATTTTTTGAAATAATAAAATTCAGCAATGCGGCATATTCATTTTTCCATTCCCTGCCGTGGGGAGATACGAAACGCGAATATTTCTTTTCGCAAAGGAGGTGCGCTACCTCATGAATAAAAGTGATCAGAAAGGAATATTGATTCAGGTTGTGGTTAACGGTAATGATATGCTCATCTGACCCCCTAACAGTCCTGTAATCTCCATATTTGGATGCCCTGCTTTTGGTAATACGCAGGTGGATATTCAATTGTACGATCCAGCCGGTACATATAGGCACTGCAGGCGCAGGCATGTATTTGGCGAGGACTTCCGAGATGCTGGAGTTGGACACTGGTTGATTTGAGGATTGCAAATTTGAGGATTTGAGGATTAGATTCTCTACGCAATTTAAAAATCTTCTTCACAATTGAACCTTGCTGAGACGGTGGGGCTGATTCCGTCTAATGGCAAGATACGGGACAGGTTTTACTTAATACTATTGAATCTTTTTCAGGCTCATCGCATGAGAAAACGATTACTTCTGACATCAGGAAACTATTTATTCAACTACATTATTTTTTGGCAAAAAAAATCCCCCGGCAATTCCGAGGGACTTACATCTTACTCCCGATAGCCCCGCCTGAATGACGCTCCCGATAGCTATCGGGACGGGAAGGTATCGGGATTACATCTTACTTCTCTTCTCCCGCCAGATTCGATTTTTTCGTCTCAGAATAAGGAGTTGTCTGCGGGATGAAATCATCATCATGACCGGGCTTACTGTAATCATATGGCCAGCGGTAAACAGTCGGAATTTCTCCGGGCCAGTTACCATGTATGCCATCAATTGGCGCTGTCCATTCAATGGTATTGCTCTTCCATGGATTTTGAGTTGATCTCTTACCACGGTACATGCTATAAAAGAAGTTGATCACAAAAATAAATTGTGCCAGGCCGCCAATGATGGCGAAAGCACTGATCAGGTAATTGATATTAATGGCTGCGTCAAATCCTGAATAAGCGGTGTATGCATAATACCTGCGTGGTGCTCCTGCCAGTCCGACAAAGTGCATCGGAAAGAAAGTTCCGTACACCCCAAGTATTGTAAGCCAAAAGTGAAGGTAACCAAGTCGCTTGTTCATCATACGCCCGAACATGCGCGGGAACCAATGATAGACTCCTGCAAACATTCCGAAGATTGCCGAACTTCCCATTACAATGTGGAAGTGAGCAACAACGAAATAATTATCATGGATATTTATATCAAGTGCCGAGTCCCCGAGAATGATTCCTGTCAATCCTCCGGAAATGAAGAAGGAAACCAGTCCCATCGCAAATAGCATTGCAGGCGACAAGACAATGTTTGCTTTCCAGAGTGTTGCGAGATAGTTAAACACCTTTACTGCAGATGGAATTGCTACAAGCAGCGTTGTAAATACAAACACAGATCCCAGAAAAGGATTCATTCCTGTGATGAACATATGGTGACCCCAGACAATGAATGAAAGGAATGCAATTACAAGCATGGAACCGATCATTGCCTTATAACCGAAGATCGGTTTGCGTGACTGAGTTGAGATAACTTCAGAAGCTAGTCCTAATGCAGGCAATAAAACGATGTAAACCTCAGGGTGACCAAGAAACCAGAACAAATGCTGGAAGAGAATCGGGCTACCTCCGGAATAGTGAAGCGGTGCACCACCAATGAATATATCAGAAAGATAAAAACTGGTACCAAAACTTCTGTCGAAAAGCAACAACAATGCTGCTGCAAACAATACAGGGAAGGAAAGGATACCGAGAATAGCAGTAATAGTGAATGCCCAAATCGTAAGCGGCAAACGGGTCATGCTCATTCCCTTGGTGCGGAGGTTAATTACTGTCACCACATAGTTGATACCCCCCAATAATGCGGAACCGATAAACAATACCATACTAACAAGCCAGAGGGTCATTCCCAATCCGGAACCTGCAATCGCTTGTGGCAAAGCACTAAGCGGCGGATAGATTGTCCATCCACCGGACGCTGGTCCTGTCTCAATAACCAGGGATGCACACATAACAACACAACTTCCGAAGAAGAACCAGTAGGATAACATATTTAAAAATCCGGATGCCATATCACGCGCACCAACCTGAAACGGAATCAGCAGGTTACTGAAAGTCCCTGACAGTCCGCCGGTGAGTACAAAAAACACCATGATGGTACCGTGAATGGTTACAAGACCTAAGTAAAACGAAGGATCCAGCTTTCCACCTTTTCCCCATTTTCCGAGAATTGTTTCAAGGAATGGAAATTTATGATCAGGCCAGCCAAGCTGGAGACGGAAGACCATCGACATTAACATGGCAAGCACAGCCATTAAAATAGCCGTAACTAAAAACTGCTTGCTGATCATTTTATGATCCGTGCTGAACACATATTTTGTCCAGAACGTTTCATGATGCTCATGTTCATCATGTCCGTGTGCTGTGTGTTCGAGAGAATGATCTGACATTATCTGTATTTTTTGACGTTCAACAAATTAAATTTCTTATTTCAATCAACGGGTAGCAACAATCTTTTTTGAGTTGTGTGCTACTTCTGCCATTCCTTTTACGGAATCCGCAGGCATGGCCTCAGGTGTTGGAGCCGTCTCCGTAGGCTGGAATACAAGTGATTGTTCTTTATACCATTTTTTAAAATCTTCCGGTGAATCAATAACCACCTTCATGTTCATGTTGTAATGCGCTACTCCGCAAACTTTATTACATAACATAACATAATCAAATTTAGGATTGTTTGTAATCTTTCTCATTTCCGCAGTTGTAATGGTTGCTACAAAATTCATCTGAGTTGTCATTCCAGGAACTGCATTCATTTGAGCGCGCAAGTGAGGAAGATAAACACTGTGAATCACATCCCGCGAATGGATTTTAATATCCATGGGTGTATTCACCGGAATATGAAGCTCTCTTGCAATCTTATCGTCTTTTGAAGCCGGGTCTTTTTCATCAACTCCAAGCTGGTTTTCATCGGTGATCCAGCGGAAAAACGAATTCCCGAGTTTGTTATCAGAACCGGCATAGCGTGCAGTAAAGTCAAACTGTTTACCATAAACTTCCACAAGCATTGAATTCTTTGGTGCCGGACCTGTAATATCATTCCACAATTTCAATCCATAAACAATAAGTCCAATCAATACGATACCGGGGATCAATGTCCACCAGAATTCCAGTTTATGATTGTCAGGGTAGAAGTATGCTTTGTTGGTCTTTTTGTGCCTGTATTTATAACCATAACCGAACAGCAATATCTGCGTAATGATAAATACAATACCAATTAGTGCGAAGTTTTGATAAAGGTATGCATCAGTAAGTACACCGTGTTTAGATGCCGAAATCGGCAATAAATATTTTCTGGCATCGATGGTGAACCAGATCATTCCACCCAAACCAAGAACTAAGAACCAGAGCAATAGCTTTCCGTTAAAGTTATTGTCCTTCTCCGTGATTTCATCCTCATGGCCATCGCCACCAAGCTCATTTACCATTTCGAGAATGCGGACGGCCCGCACAACAGTTATCACAGCGAGAATGATGACGATCCAGACTAAAAGTGTATGCATTTGTTGAGTTGTTCGTTAATCGTTATTTGTTACCCGGGATAATCACCGGTCTCTCTACTCATTTTTTATTTAGCAATCAATAATTCTCAAATATGATGGTGTAAACTTTCCTGCATCATCGGGTGGTGCTGAGGCACAATAGCTGCCTTTGAGAGTTCGTTTAATGTTGACCAGATAAACAATCCAAGGAATCCGATCATAGTTCCAAATTCGATAAAACCGAGGTGCCATTCAGTACCTACAGTTCCCGGCATTACCATCAGGTACACGTCAATCCAGTGTCCCAAGAATATAATGCAACCTCCAACCCAAAGAATAATGCGCTGACGCTTTGCATCTCTTGTCATCAGGATCAGGAATGGAGCGATAAAATTAACAAAGAAATTTCCAATCCACATGGTACGGTAGTGCAACCATCGTGTATGGAAATAAACTACTTCTTCAGGAAGATTGGCATACCAGATGAGCATGAACTGAGAGAACCACAGGTATGTCCAGAAGATTGAAAATGCAAACATGAATTTACCAACATCATGAAGGTGATTTTCATTGATATGATCCATGTAACCGCGGCCCTTCAGGTACAAAGTAAACATGGTGATCATGGCCATTCCGCTCACAAACAAGCCGGCAAATGTGTACCATCCGAAGAGTGTTGAGAACCAGTGTGAATCAATAGACATGAGGATATCCCATGCAGATGTAGACGATGTGACAGCAAAAAATACCAGGAAAACTGCACCCAGTGTTACGCATTTTTTATAGTGAACAATATTGCCGTCTGTATCTTCAAGCAGTGAATGTTTTCGAAATGCCATTGAAAAACCGATCCATATAATTGCATAAGCTACCAAACGTGTTATGTAAAACGGCACATTAAGAAATCCACTTTTGCCCGCAAGAATACGATCGTATTCAGGGCTGGCTTTGTCATAGAGTTCCGGATGTGTCCAGTGATAAAGGTCATGGTGTCCGAATATAAAAATCAGAATCAATCCGACCATTCCGAATTTTAAGAATCCGGTAATTGCTTCAGGTATTCTTTTAATACCTACAGCCCATCCTGCCTGTGCCGCATAATTGAAGGCAATAAAAAATGCTGACGCCAGCGCCATTGCGGTGAAATAAAAATCGTTGTGCAGAAGCACAGCCCATGCCCTTGTTTTGTCAGTCATGAAACCCATCACAACGGCTATAACACCAATTGCCATCATGACAATCGGAATTATTTTATTATTCCTGGTGAGTTCGTATTTACGATTAGAAATTAGTTGCTCCATCGTGAAAATTTTCTTTCGTTAAATTATCCTTTTTTTGCTTCTGTCTTTGCCGAATCCGCGGCTGCAGTCTGTCCTCCGGGCTTCTGCAATGTCTGTATGTACATGATGATCTTCCAGCGCTGTGATGCTGTAAGTTGCGATGCATGTGATCCCATCATATTCTTTCCGAATTGTGTAGTATGAAATGCTTTTCCTTCAGGGAGATCTTTCAATGCATCGCTGCTGTATGCAGGTGGCTTTGGCCCATTATGTGTAACCACCAAACCATCGCCCATTCCTTTAGGGCCATGACAATGCGTACAATAGTTTTCATAAAGACGCTTACCTTCTGTCATATTTGCTTCTGTGCGCTCCAGCGGATTGTGGAGGTTCAGGCCGGCAGCTTCATATCCTTCAGGCGAATTTTCATATGGATAAGGCATGCGGTCCATGGAGGCATAAATATCATTTCCTCTTGCAATTGTTCCTGCAACAGGCTGCTGATCTGTAATGCTATCCTTGAAAATTGGATTCGCCGAATTGGCTTCATAGCCAACAGCATTGTACATGTCCGGCATGTATTCATAACCGGGGCTTTTAGGATCATCGTTGCATGAAGAAACAGCGATGGCTGCTGCAACAGGCAAAATATATTTAATAATATTTTTCATCTGCTTATGCGAATTGCAATGATTTCATCAATACTTCAGACGCTCCTGAACCCTTGATCAGGTTAGCTGTTTCATCCAGTTTGCTTTCATCTTTCACTGAAACATGCAATACAAACTTATCATCGGTAATTCTTGGATGCGGGATCGGAGCCGTTACACCAGGCAATAATTTACTTCTCAATAAAAATGTAATTACCATACCATGGGCAGCACAAAATACAGTGCTTTCGAAAGTGACGGGGATAAATGCGGGCAGGTTCATATAGAACATAAAGTTCGGCTTACCGCCAATGTTGATCGGCCAGTCGTGGACCATCATATACCAAGTCATCAGGAGCGCAAGTGTTGTACCTGTAGCGCCATACATGAACGCAGCAATTGAAATACGTGTCCGTGGCACATTTAAAAGCTTCTCAATCCCATGGATCGGAAACGGTGTTTGTGCATCCACACATTTGACGCCTTTGCTGAGCAGGTTTTGAATTCCTGTCATCAGATCAGTTTCGTCATCGTAAACTCCGTATATGATTCTTGACATTGTATTTAATTCTTTACAAATTTATTTCGATCAAACTCCTTTACCCTTATACTGATTGCTTGTTTTCTTCATAATGGTTTTCAACTCAGCCAATGCGATAACAGGAAACACCCTTGCGAAAACGAGGAAACACGTAAAGAATAGTCCGATGGTTCCTACGAATATTCCCACTTCAATAAATGTTGGCGAATACATTGTCCAGCTGGATGGCAGATAATCACGGTGAATTGAGGTTACGATAATTACAAATCGCTCAAACCACATTCCGATATTTACAAAGATGGAGATGATGAAGGTAGCCAAAGCACTTCTGCGGATTTTCTTAAACCAGAATAACTGCGGCGTAATAACGTTGCACGTCATCATGCTCCAGTATGCCCACCAATATGGACCAAAAGCCCTGTTCTGGAAAGCATAAGCTTCATATTGAACACCTGAATACCAGGCCATGAAAAACTCTGTGATGTAAGCAACACCTACAATTGAACCGGTAAGAATGATGATCTTATTCATCAGTTCAATGTGCTGAATGGTGATGTATTCTTCCAGTGACAATACTTTTCTTGCCACAAGCATCAGCGTCAATACCATTGCGAAACCGGAGAAGATCGCACCGGCAACGAAGTATGGCGGGAAGATGGTAGTATGCCAACCGGGAACGATGGATGTTGCGAAGTCAAAGGATACAATGGTATGTACTGAGAGTACGAGTGGAGTTGAAAGTCCGGCAAGTACCAGCGCCACTTCTTCAAAGCGAAGCCAGTCGCGGGCTGTGCCTTTCCAGCCGAAAGAGAGAAGTCCGTAAATGAATTTTTTTGTTGGCGTAATTGCGCGGTCCCTGATCGTGGCCAGATCCGGTATCAAACCCAGATACCAGAATACCAGAGATACAGAGAAGTATGTTGAGATCGCGAATACGTCCCAGAGCAACGGAGAATTAAAGTTCACCCACAATGATCCGAACTGATTTGGTAGCGGGAGCATCCAGTAATCAAGCCATGGACGACCTGTGTGAAATACCGGAAATAAACCTGCGCAGATTACGGCAAAGATCGTCATCGCTTCTGCTGAGCGATTGATGGACATTCTCCAGCGCTGGCGAAACAGCAACAAAATTGCTGAGATCAAGGTGCCTGCGTGACCGATACCGATCCACCAAACGAAGTTGGTGATATCCCAGGCCCAACCTACTGTTTTATTCAGTCCCCATGATCCGATCCCGTTTCCGATGGTATACGCAAGGCAAAGAATACCCCAGAGCATCGTGGTTGCTGAAATAATAAAAGCAATCCACCAATATTTATTTGCCTTCCCTTCAATAGGGCGGCAAATGTCTTCCGTCATCTGGTGATAACTCTTTTTACCGAGTATCAGCGGGTCGCGGACTTCTGCTTCGTACTTCGCATTTACTGCTGTTGACATTTATTTTTTCTTTTTCGTTTAACGAATCTTACAATTAACCGTTCTTTTCTGTGTGCGCTTCGCCCTTCAAATTACGAACCTTGGTTTGGTAGAATACATTCGGCTGAACGTTGAGTTCTTCCAGCAGGTGATAACTGCGTCCTTCCGGCTCCCACATCTTATTGATCATGCTTTCTTTGTCTTTGTAATCACCGAAAGTGATCGCCTGTGTAGGACATGACTGTGCGCAAGCTGTATTGATCTCTCCGTCTTTAACTTTTCTTCCCTGTTTCTTCGCAACCAGTTTTCCCTCTTGCAAACGCTGAACACACATTGAACACTTCTCCATGACTCCACGCGCACGAACCACAACATCAGGATTCAGTACCATTTTACCGAGGTCATTGTTCATGTTGAAATCGAACTTCTTGTTGTCGGTATAACGGAACCAGTTGAAGCGTCGTACTTTATAAGGACAGTTGTTTGCGCAATAGCGTGTACCAACACATCGGTTATAAATCATCTGGTTCAAACCTTCCGAGCTATGGCTTGTTGCTATTACCGGGCAAACAGTTTCGCAAGGTGCATGTGCGCAATGCTGGCACATTACAGGCTGGAATACCACCTTTGGATTGTCGGATGGAATTTCCATGGCCTTGATATCGCCGCTTTCATGTTCTTTCGGATCTGCATCTGAAGAAAAATACCTGTCAATCCGGATCCAGTGCATTTCGCGACTGTTTACCACTTCCTCTTTTCCGACTACAGGAACATTGTTTTCTGCCGTACAGGCTACAACACATGTTCCACAGCCGATACATGAATTCAGGTCGATGCTCATTCCGAAGTGGTGATTGCCATCCTCATGTTCATCCCAAAGACTCAACTCTTCTGTTGTCAGTTTCTTTTCTTCCTTGCCTATTTTTACTGAGAATAGTTCCTTCTCATTGCCCGCCATTGGGTCTTTGATAAAATCTTCCAGTGTTGTTTCTTTAACGATCGCACGTCCCATCATCGTATGGTGCGTCTGCGTTGCAGCAAGCTTGTGATCGTCTTCAACAGTTTTGGTTATCTGAACTCCGCCTGCAGCATACATCATTTGTCCGTCAACAAGGCTGATGAACGGATATGCGTTCACGCCTACTTTGTTGGCAACTTTTCCGGCGGCTGTTCTGCCATAACCTAATGCAAGAGAACAAGTGCCGGGCATTTGTCCTGGCTGAATCACAACCGGAACTTTCATGCTTACGCCATTGGCTTTCACCTCAACAATATTACCTTGCTTCCAACTGTTGTCACGTGCATCCTTGGGAGCTACACACAGGTAATTATCCCAGGTAATTTTTGAAATTGGATCAGGAAGTTCCTGAAGCCACGGATTGTTTGCCTGGATACCTGAACCTACTCCTGTCTTTTCATACAACGACATTTCAATTCCTGAAACATTCATTTTGGAAACCGCATCCGCGGCAGCAGAAAGATTGGCAGCCGTTTTGTAATTCTTCGGAGCCGCTTGTTCGCCTTCCAGGACACCTTCCTGCAATACGTCATTCCATGATTTTCCCTTCAGGATATTTGCACTCCAGTGCTGTGCAATGAAATCGTGGTAGTTGGTAGTGTTCCCTGCCCAAACCAAAAGCGATTCAGAAAACTGCCGTGTACTGAACAGCGGTGCGATCGTAGGCTGGGTGAGTGAATATTTTCCTTGCTTCGGTTCAGCATCATTCCATGATTCCAACGGATGGTTGTCAGGACATATATACTGGCATGCAGAAGCAGTTTCATCAGCACGGTCAGCAAATGAAACGCTGCACGATACTTTCTTTAATGCCTCGCCGAATTGTTTTCCCATTGGTGAAGTGTATACGGGATTGCTGTTATAGATCAGCAATGCGCCAACTTCGCCCTTTGTCATTTCATCCATCAGCATTGCCACATCTGCATCATTACCCTGGCGCAGATGACAGTAATTATCAAGGTCAATTGTAGTTCCGTAATTCTCAAGCAATGAATTGATACCATTCACAAGATTCTGAACTGCGGTATTGTTAATTCCGCAAACAACAAGAGATTTTCCTTTGCTGCTCCACAGTTCATCCGCCAGTTGAGAGATCGCTTTTCCAAGGTCTCCTACAGGTCCTGCATTTACCGCAGACGCTCCGGCTTTTGATGCGATCGCATTGTAGAGGTTTGCGAGGACAGCGCCCTGCATACTTGGCTTCACATGATAACGTTCGTCAGCATTACTTCCTGTCAAAGAAAGTGTTGATTCAAACTGAACATGCTTTGACATGCTTTTTTTGCCGCTATTGAGCTTGCGTGTTGCAGCATATTGGCGGGCATATTCGATTGGTGATATCCAGTTGATTAGAAAGTCACAGTCAAATGATGCAATAACCTCTGCTTTGTCGAAGTTGTAACTTGGAATTTCATTCACTCCAAAACTCTCTTTGTTAGCGGCCTTCATGGCTGAGCATGAAACCGCATCATATACTACATGTTTGGTATTCGGATATTTTTTACCAAACTCCTCAATGGTTTTTAATGTAGATGGTGAAATCAGAGTTGAAGACAGGATCCTGATCTTGCCTCCCGCTGATGCAACAGACTGGAGCTTCATTGCAATCTCCTTATCTATGTTTTCCCAGCTCTCCGGTGACCCGTTTGCCATCGGGGTTTTTAAGCGAGACTTATCATAAAGTGAAAGAACAGATCCCTGAATACGTGCATTTGTGCCGCCTTTTGTTACAGATGAGCCTGTATTTCCTTCTATTTTGATTGGACGTCCTTCTCTTGTTTTTACAAGTACTGAACAATAGTCATATCCATCATGGTAAGATGAAGCGTACCAGTTGCTTACTCCGGGTGTTATCTGTTCAGGACGGATCAGGTAAGGGATCGTTTTACGAACAGGTGCTTCACAGGCAGCAAGAGACGCGGCTGCCACACTGAATCCTAAAAATTTTAAGAAATCCCTACGGGGTGTAACTGTTACATCATTTGATTTCTCCTGAACGATTTCGTCCAGTGGAAGATGCTCTGCAAATTCATTGTTCTTCAACTGAACAAACTTTGCATCGTTCTGCAGTTCTTCTACCCCTTTCCAGTAGCGCCTCCCCAACCCCTCCGAAAGAGGGGCTTCAACAGCCGTTCCGGAATTTTCGTTGTGAGTATGATTGTGGTTATGACTCATTCTTCTTTTTCAATTAAGTTCTGAAAATCACCTTTATTTTTTCATTATTCCATCCGCCAGGGCGGATTTGGATGGGATTATTTTAATAATGGCAACGTGCACATTCAGTTCCGCCGATCCGCTCAACTGTAAGCAAGGAATCTGAACCGTATTTTGCAAGAAGCTCTTTATGGTAGTCATTATAATAAGCATTGTTGGCCATCTGAACAGGTGTTCTCCTATGGCAATCGATACACCAGCCCATGGTCAGTTTTGAATACTGATATGCTACAGTCATGCTGTCCTGAACCGGTCCATGGCAAGTCTGACATTCAATTTTCCCAACCACAAAATGCTGGGAGTGATTAAAATAAGCAAGATCGGGAAGGTTATGAACGCGTGTCCATTGTATTGGCTTAGGGTTAGGTCCGTAAGTGCCTTTATCAGGATCGTAATCAAGCGCCTTGTATATTTTAGCGATTTCAGTTTTATCGCCGGTTGGACCTTGTTTCACAAATTTATGGCAATTCATGCACACATTCAGGGAAGGAACGCCTGCAACTTTTCCGCGCTCGGCGCCGCTATGACAGTAGATACAACTGATCTTCATATCCCCGGCGTGCAGCTTATGGGAATATTTAATTGGCTGATCAGGTTTATAACCCTGAGTTACGCCGATACTCATAAGACCATACCATGCTTTAACACTACCAAACATGAACAATGTGATCAGAATGATCGCAAGCAGCTTCTTGTTATTACGTGACCAATGCACAAATCCCTGCCAGCGGGTCATAGCTGCCGGTTCAGGAACTCCCTGTTTTTTCCGAAGCGCCTGTGCAAGTGTATGCTGTGTTCTTCTCAGTATGCCGCTAATTAAATAAAGCACGAAAGCAGCAACAAGGAGGTAAATCCATGTATTGCTGCTTTTTTCTTCACCACCTTCTTCGGTTGGTTTGGCTGCAACGGATGCTGCAGGCGGCTTCACATCTACAATGTACTTTATAATGGCCTTGATCTCTTCATCTTTCAGGTTTGTAAAAACCGTCATCTGCATCTTGCCGTTATCATTGTAGAGCTTAACAGCATCAGGATCTCCGGATTTAATCATACCCGGAGCATTTTTGATCCACTTCAACAACCATTCTTCAGAGTGGCGGTTTTCAACACCTTTGAGCGCTGGCCCAACCACCTTGTCAAAAGGTGAGTGACACGTTTTACAGTTGCTGTTAAAAAGTGCTTCGCCATCCTGTGCAAATGCAACGCAAGTATAAAATGCAGTGAACAGCGTTAGTAGGAGAAGGCGTTTGGTGGATTTGTACAAGTATGCGTTGGTCATGATCCTATTTTTAAAACCTAACGAAGCGTTCTTCAAGAGAGAAAAACAGCGGATACGCCTTCGTCAGTGAAACGTCATTTTTTTGTTAACGGCTGCAAATTTATCAGAGAATTGATAACTGTGAAATTTTGTTAAGATTTTTTTTCACAATCGTTGCAAGTCGTTGATGTTGTGGACGAACGGTTTAAAAAAAAAGAATCAAAATGTTAAAATTAACCCTAAAATCTACGATTCAGGAATACTGAGGTTAACCGGAAGGTCTTTCCCGATAACAAAAAAACATTGTCTTAAAATGCAGTCCTGTTCACTGCCTCCGGGTTGCCCATTCTACCTGACTGGTAGTCGCTATAGCACTTCCGGATTTCCTCCTCTGAATTCATCACAAAAGGACCATAGGCATAAACGGGCTCATTGTGTGGCCTTCCTCCAAGCAGCAGGAGTTCAGTTTTATCAGGGCTGAACAGATCAATATCGCTTTCGCCCCGCTGGTATAATACCACCTGATTGGAAGTGATCTCACGCCGTCCCTCGGTCTCAACATTGCCACTGATCACATAGGCAAAGGCGTTGTGCATGGGATCAACTGGAATCTTCAACCTGCAACCAGGTTGCATTGAAATGTGGAAATAAAAAACCGGAAAAAGGGTTTCGATCTTTGATTTAGCACCTAACAGTTCTCCTAAAACTACCTTGGCCGTGTAGTCTTTTCCGATGAGGTCGGCCATCTTTTCAGTCCTGTGAACATCCGTTGACGGATCAATGAACTTGTATTTTGAAGGCATATTCAGCCAAATCTGAAAACCATGGTAAAGACCTCCATTGTCAAACAATTTTTTTCCGGTCTCTTCCATATGAATGGCACCTTTACCTGATGTGAACATCATGAAGTCACCTTTGCCGATCTGGAAATCATAATTCAGACTGTCACGGTGATGACCGCTGCCATTGAGAAAATATGTTGTCGGAATAATGCCGGCATGAGGATGTGCGTCAACGCGCAGTGGCTTGTCCTTTGCCTTTACCACGACAGGTCCGAATTCGTCAAAGAAAACATACGGTGAAACATAATCGTTGTTGTCGCCCGCAAATGCACGGAGCACCGGAAGAGTACCCACCATCGTCTTGTTGGCACTCAATACCTGATACACTTTTCTGCTGCCGGATGAAGCTAACATTCCTGAAGCACCTTTAAGCACGCCGGGAATGATGGAGGCTGCTCCAATGATTGCAGATCCTTTGATAAATTCTCTCCGTTTCATTTTTGCATTTTTAATCCCTAACAACAAAGCTAAAAATTTGTTCAGGCCTTAATTAGCCGTTACGATAAATCAGCTATTGACTTTGCTTATCCGAATCCATTTTTCTTCTTAGCAAATCTTCAAGTCGCGATTTCACCGACGACCATTCATCATCAAGAATGCTGAAGTATGCTGAGCTTCTAAATGAACCGTCATCTTTCAGCATATGTTTTCTGATAACTCCTTCATATACGCCGCCAATTTTTTCAATTGCTTTGCGTGAGCGGATATTGTCATGCTGGGTTTTCAACTGTACGCGTTTTGCTTTCAAAGTTTCAAAGCAAAAAGAAAGCAATGCAAGTTTGCAATCAGGGTTAATGGCTGTAGCCCAATATTCAGGCATCATCCAGGTACCTCCTATTTCCAGTCGCTTGTCGTAAATTTCAATATCCATCAGGCGTGTTGAACCGATTATTTTTCCTGAAGATTTAAGAACAATAATAAAAGGATATACTGTTCCCTTTTCCCGTGCTTTCAATGTTCCTCTACCCAGATCCTTTTATCGGAAGCAGCGTTATGCAGTTCGTTAAAATGTTCTTCTTCAAGCGGAATCAGGTTTACGAGTTTTCCTGAAAGAATGGTTGGATGCTTAATCCAGGCAGTGTTCATTGCTTATCGTTTTTTGTTGGCAAACATTATTTCTTTCGGACTATAAATAAGTTGAAATTGAAAAAGCCTGCTTTTTTGAAGAACTTCAAATCTTTTTAGCACCATCCTGTTAAATGACAAAAATCATATTTTTTTACTGACGAAAGTCATTCACACAACCCATCTTGAAGTTTTTATTGCAGTTAATATTTACCATCAAAACTACATAAAAATGGAAACTACTTTCAGTACAGAATTCACATCTTCTCATGCAAAAGTGAGTAAAGTTACTTCAACAAACAAAGCAGCAGCTATTTGGGATTATCTTGAAGAAAACCGTTTTGGAATGACGCCTGTTTTTCTGGTGTTTGCAGCTTGCCTCGGAGGATTTGCGGCAGCCGTTACAATCAAATACAGTTTGGTAATGCTGTCAATAGTCGGCCTTACAACAGGAATTGTTGAAGTCCTGCTGATAGCTGTTGCACCAATGCGTGTTATTTTCTGGTTTGTGGTTCTGGCGATGCTGGTTGATCTGTTTGTTTTCATTTTCTGAAAATAACAGCTACACGCGAACTACCTGAGTAAGTTCAGTCAATAAAAAACTTGACAGTATTGACTATTGCCCTAAGGAAGTAAGAGAATTGTCTCTGAATGTATTTCCCTGTCTGATATCACCGGTCACCCATCCTTTTTTAAACCAATACATTCTTTGAGCAGAAGTGCCATGTGTAAAAGCATCCGGAACGACACGTCCGGTCGCTTTTTTCTGCAGCATGTCATCACCAATTGCATTGGCGGCAGACAACGCCTCTTCAATGTCTCCCTCTTCAAGTATGGTGTCCATCCTGTGTGCATAATGCGCCCATAGCCCGGCATAAAAATCAGCCTGAAGCTCTGTCATGACGGAAAACCTGTTGTATTCCTCCTCGCTGAGCTGTTGCCGCTTCTCGGCCATCTGTGCGGATACTCCCAACAAATTTTGTACATGGTGGCCGACTTCATGCGCAATTACATAAGCCATCGGAAAATCGCCGGCAACTTGAAAACGCTGTTGCAGTTCCTCATAAAAAGAAAGGTCAATGTACACCTGCTGATCAGCGGGACAATAAAAAGGACCGGATGCAGCACTTGCATTGCCGCAGCCTGATTCCACCACATCGCGAAACAAAACAAGTTTCGGTTCAACATATTCAATTCCCTGTTCTTTGAAAATCTGATGCCAGACATCTTCTGTTTCTGCGAGGACTACTTTCACGAATGCAGCGCGCTCATCATCTGCGGCCTGTTCAGTTGGTGAAAGTTGAGCATTGTTTTGGTTGGGCAGATTGGTTAATTGCGTCAGATCCCCTCCGTTAAGAAATAGATTAAGGAGGTAAATTATAACTCCAACGATTCCTCCTCCAATAGCGATGCCCCCGCCCGAGAATCCCCTTCTGTCAGATACATTTCCACTTTCTCTTCTTCCTCGCCAAAGCATAAAATTCTTTTTTAGTTAATCACAAAGATACGATTCAAAGCAATTTACAGATCAAACCATCCGCTACAATTTCTTTTGAGAATGTGGGAATGGCGTTGGTTTTAAAAAATAAGTTGAAGAAGGGTGCTTTTACTTCAACGAATACAGCACAGGCTTACTCGGGCTTGCATCATTTTCAAAACTTGCAATCATCAGGTTGAGAAGGTAATTGCCGTCTTTCACTTTATCGGGAACATACACCATCTCTGTAATCGTCGCATTCATTCTTGTCTTCTTCGGATAATTCCAGAATGCATGGTGTGCTGACAATTTTCCATCATCCATTTCTTTGTCTACTGAAGGAAGGTCAAGCAGCAAATGCTGAATGCCTTTCTCACGGATCCAAAGTGCAGCATCCTTATCAAGGTAGGCTGGATTGGTTCCCGAATATTTTCTGGTTAGTTTACTTTGCGAATTTGGAAGTGTCCGGATGATTAATGAGTCAGGAGTCGGGAGTCCGGAGCCCGCAGAAAAGCATTTCTCAATTTGAGACCTGGTGACTACCAAATCATCTCCCTGCTTTTCAGGTTTGACAGTAACAAGTTTTGCGATGAAAAAAAATTCTGTGAGACACTGATTGAGCGAAATGAATTTCTTACTGATATGACCAACGCATTCGGTATGCGTTCCGTTACCATGCGGATTGAAAGCAATGTTGTTCACGTTGCATGAACCGCCCTTATTTACTGCCCCGATAAAATCCCCCATTCGAAACGGTTCAATCACCACATCAGGTATATGGAAAGCATTTACATTTTTCTTTCCGGCGAAAAGCGGAATAGAAATGTCAATGGGTTTGGAAAGGTCGGCCTTGTATTTTTTTTTGTTGATGATAAAATTGGAAACCATTGCACGAAGGTGTAAAAAAAACAAACTCAGTCTTTATAAGATTTCATCACTTCGAAAAGCGTATTCAGTTTTTTAACTTCATAACCTTCCGTGCTGAATACGGATTCATCAGTGACCCCTTGTTCAATTTTCTGGTAGGTAATGGTGCATTTCTGTGCGAATGGCTGGTGTTGAGGAAAGAATGCCATGCGGACTGGTACGCCCTTTAATACAGATTTATAGTCAACATAAGAATTGGGTATGGATGCAGTGCTTCCGAAAAAAGCTTTCATCATCGCATCCTGCATCCCCGGCCGGTCAATGGTTTTGTCGGTGGTCATCCAGATTTCCGTTTTACCTGTTGGATCCGTCTTCACGTATTTCCGACACTGATACCCTGAAATGTCTTCCATCTCATTGGTTTCCTGAATGCTGTTGGATTGTGCCCTTTCATCTACTGTCATTATTTTAAGTGTACCGTCCGCAGAAAGATTCAGTAATGCAAAATCCATATTATACGCTTTCTTTTTCCCTGATTTTTCAGTTGACAGATTGGTGATCGTTTGATTTTTATAATCAAAGGTGTAACGGGAATCAGTGTATTTATTCTTCTTCTTTTCATTGTCATAAACTGCGCGGGCTCCGATACGATAATCTTTAATGAAGGTATGCCTGGTGTGATTGTCATCAGGTCTTCCTGCAAATTCTACTTTTGCAATTACACAAACTGTCGGGAAAGAACCTTTCATATCACGGTTGACAGTATCATTCACGGAAATTCTTCCGGTGGCTGAATCATCGATGGTTTTGAACTCGCGTATCACTTCTTTTATTTCGCCTTCAACTTCATGGTATTTATCTGAATCCGGCAGAAGGATCGGTGGAGGTGCACCAGGTGGAGATGTGCGCGGATGCAAAGGCCTGGGGTGCGGCGGCTGCTTTAATTTCTGCGCCAATGCAGGGAATGAAATGCCGGCGATTAAAATGCCCAGAATTATTTTTCTCATATAACCGGTTTATTCTTTTTTGCTAAAATAAAATGAATAATGTGAATTCAGAAAAACAATATGCAGTCAGCATTTTAGTAGAGAATAATCTTATGAATACTTATCTGATCATGGATGGTGACTTTTGCAAAGTAAATTCCTTTTGACAAAGTTGAAACATTAAAATTTATATGATCACCCTTGAAATTCTTTTCTTCTCGTATTATTTCTCCCAATACATTGCTGATGAAAATATCTTTTGCATCAACTGATCCTGAAAACTGAATCGTTATGTGATCATTTGCAGGATTAGGATAGATTGATGTAACAGGGTCGGCCGCATTGAATTCATTGACGCCGGAACAAAAATCCACAACAATATTTTGTGTACTATCGAAATTACATGTCATCGCACCGGATACCACCTGGTATCTAAGTGTTGCTGTGCAGTTTGCTGAAATTGATGGTGCAACGTAATTTAAAACCTGTTGATCAAAAAAGCTGGCAACTGAAGGACAATTGATCAACCAGTCGTAACTTGTTGCAGGTGCACTTCCGTTTGCAGAAAATGTGATTGCAACGCCATCACAAACAGTATCATCTGGGGTAATGGTGAAGCCCGGATTTTGCTTAGGAATAACATAAACAGTTATGCTTGCAGTATCAGTTTCACCACAATTATCAGTCACAGTTAAAAAGTACTGTATTGTAGAATCAGGACTTACGGTGACTGATTGTCCGGTGAGATTGCCGGGTTGCCAGGAATAGGTATAAGGCCCTACTCCACCAATGGTGTCAGCTGAAAGAACTGCACTTCCTCCTTCACATATTTGTGACGCAGCTGCAGAACAGGTGATCGAAGAAATTCCTACTGTCCTGCCCTCAATCGTCATGATCCACTCACTGTTCGCCAGGATGCAACTAGCATCGCATTGCACAACAGGAACCCAATTAAGCCTCCTGAATTTAAGTTCAAAGCTAAGCGGATAAGGTGCACACTGTGGCGGTGGAACACATGGAGAAAGCGGTGGAACAGCATTCAGCAACATTGCAGGCCAGAAAAAACAATCGCCTTGAATGCCGCCAAGACAGGTAAAGTTTCTCGTGGTGCAAGATGAACCTGAAGGATTTGTCATGGTGATATCAAACCCACCATCATCACGAATACATGGAAGCACGGCCATATAAGAAAAGTTGGTATTGATGGCTGTGATCTCGCAGTTTGCAGGAGTCATTACACTATCAATGAAATAACTGCAGCCTCCTGTCCCCCACGTCCAAGTAAATCCTGATCCTAAAATACTTGCCTGAGGCAATGTTCCGGATGAAGTTACCAATGGATCAAGAGTGACCGGATACAATGTTGCAGCATTGTTCAGCCAATCGACCGGCACGAAATAATCCAGTTGATTTCCTTTCAATTGAAAAGGCATTTCAAAATAATTTTCAGTCCGCTCTTTCGCATCGTAAGCATTGCTCTTCCTGAAAATAAAATACGGTTCCTGCGACTGATCAACAATGGAAATCAAACCAGTCCTTTTATCCCCGCCTGATAAAACATATTGCGATAAGTCAACATGCAAATCAGAAGGGACTTCAACCTGTTGCCTCATTGCAAGCCAGCCGTTAGTGAGCTGCAGTCTGTTCTTCAGAATGAAATTTGTTTTGATTCTGCCATAGCAGGTGATCATCTGTAAATCAATGCCGGGGTAAAAATCCTGAATGAGAAAAATCGTTTCCGTATAATTTTCTGTCCGGGTCATGTGACTCCAGTTCCCCACACCGAGAGGAGTCGTTGTACCATCTGAGGCAATGTGTACGAGTGAAATGTTTTTATTGAAACGCAATTCATTTGCACCATTGCTAATTGAAGTAAATTTATTTTCAAAATCAATCACTACTGGCGAAGGCTGCATGCGGGCAGCAAAAAGATTTGATCCTTCCTGCAATACGCGCGGATCCTTGGTTCGCCAAAATCCATCTTCATCTTTGAAGTTCATATTGCCAAGCGATTTCTGCATATAGATTGTTTTGCTGCCATCAGCATTCAATGCAAAAAATTCGCGCGCGTTTCCGGTCCGTTTTTCAATTTCTTCAGTGCATGATTTGCAGGGAGCATTAAAAGGGAGAATTCCTTTTTCGGGATTTGATATTGAAGGTTGTTGAGCTGCAACGCTTCCAAAAATAAAAATAATCAAAATAAAAGTGAAGGATGCTTTCATGGGTTGTTGGTTAGGTCTTCTCAAAGGTGGGAAAATATATCATGCACCGGCAGGAAAAGAACACTCCGACCTCCGGCGTACCCATAAATAATTCAATGAAGTGAAAATGCCTGAATCATGTAAGGTTTGACAAGGAATGCTAAAAGGAGAACAGACAGCCGAATTTTTATCTTTTGTTACAGGGCAAAATTCAGCAATCACCCACTCTCACAAGCCATTCACCCATGTTTATATCCGTTGGTCACAAAACCGGATTTTATAAAACATTAACCTGTACTTTTCGTCCAACAACCAAATCCCCGGAGGTTACCCATGAAAAAACGAATTAACATTCTCCTACTCACACTGCTTGCAACCGGTGCATCCTATGCACAGCAAACAGCCAACATTGCCTATGGCTCAGGTGTTGTCAATTATATCGGAGACCTTGGCAATGAAAAACATTTCGCCGTCAGCTCTGCCAATGTTGGCATGGAGATCACTGTCCGCGACTTTTTAAACAACCCTGAAAAGTCACATGTACTCAACCGCCCTTTCGGTGTTGAAGCGCGTTTCAGCTGGCACCGTCTTCAGTATGATGAAACCAAACCAATGGGTGGTAAAGAAGGAAAGGAGCTCCGCAATTATCATCGCGGACTCAATTTCCGAAACGACATTTTCGGCTTCAGTGCCAATGCCACTTATACTTATTACGCGAATCGCTACCGTCCATTATACAAACAGAAGTTTGCCTATTTCATTCTTGCAGGTGCCGGCGTTTTTTATGGCACACCTAAAGCCGATCTGTTCAGGGGTTCCATTGACCTAAAGAACAGGTATTATCATTGGAACGACGGAACCATCCATGATGTGGATGAGCGTTCAGGCCTGAAAGGCAACATCATTGAAAAAGACGGAATATATGAAACCAACCTTACCGACTGGCATACCGAAGGACAGGGAAAAGGAACAGAAACCAGTAAGAAGAAACAATACAGCACTGTGAATATTGGAATACCGCTGGGCATTGGCATACGCTATGGCTTGAACAAGAATATTACCGTTTCCGCTGAACTTGATTACTACTATTTCTTCACAGACTATTTAGATGATGCAAGTGACCGTTATGCAACCTACGACGAGCTGGCTGTCAATTTCCCTGACGCTACTAATTATGAGATCAGCAAATATGTGACCGATCCAAGTGGTTATGGCTCCAGCGGAGAAATAAACATTGCAACCAGTCCGCGTGGCAACCCAAAACTAAAAGACGCTTATACTTTTTTCAGCATTGAAGTTGCTTACAAGATCACCCTCCGTCAAAAAGGGGTATATGGTCAACTTGCTAAAAACTGAGTTCAAACAAAAAATCCATCTTTTTTATAAGAGTTTAGAGGCATCAGCAATGGTGCCTTTTTTTTATTTCTCATCCTGAAGATAAACGATGATCTGCTGATTCAATTACCTTTGCCGCCCATGGCAATTTTCGGATCAAGAAACAAAAACGGAGGTATTGGTGAAATGTCCTTTCTGGATCACCTTGAGGCACTACGATGGCATATCGTACGATCAGTTGGTGTAATATTCATTGCAGCTATCATCCTGTTTCTCTACAAAGAATTTTTGTTTGATGACATTCTCCTGGCACCAAAAAATCCAAACTTTCCCACCTATCGTGCCCTTTGCTGGCTATCAAATTACTTCAATCTGGGCGAAGATCTTTGCGTAACCAAAATTGACTTTGCGCTGATCAGTACAGACCTTTCTTCTCAATTCACTACGCACATGTGGGCGGCATTTGTGGGAGGACTTGTGATTGGGTTCCCGTTCCTCATTTTTGAGCTGTGGAAATTTATCAAGCCCGCTCTCAAAGACAAGGAAAGAAAGTATGCACGAGGAATCGTGTTTTATACTTCGTTGCTTTTTCTCACTGGCGTACTGTTCGGGTATTACGTAATCACTCCTATGTCAGTCAATTTTCTTGGTACTTACCAGGTAAGTGCAGAAGTGAGAAATACCATCACACTGGATTCATTCATCAGTACGGTCACAACGCTCACACTCATCACCGGACTTGTTTTTGAAATGCCTATTGTCATTTATTTTCTGTCGAAGATCGGCATCATGTCTCCGGCATTTATGCGGAAATACAGAAGGCATGCCGTTGTGATTATACTGATTGTTGCTGCCATCATTACTCCTACAAGCGATGCAACAACACTCATGCTCGTTGCAATTCCGCTCTGGATATTATATGAAATCAGTATATTCGTGAGTGCCTATGTAACGAAGGGTAAGGTAGAATAGGAATGTAAAAAACAAATGTCTCACAAAGCCGCAAAGACAGCAAAGCCTATATAAGTCCGATAGTTTTCTTTGCGGCCTTGCGTGAAAATTTTTAGCAACTAAACTCAAATTACCGCAACATGAACCAAAAGGTAAAAGACTTCAACGACTACCGTTCGAAAATGAACGACCGCATTTTAAGCGTTGATAACAAAGTGATGAAGCGGCTTTACAACCTCGACACCAATACCTATGCTGAAGGAGCACTCCCTGTTAAAACAAAAGAGATGCTGGGGTTGGTGGCAAGCATGGTGCTGCGCTGCGACGACTGCATTAAATACCATGTGGAACGATGCAAGGCGGAAGGCGTTTCGGAAGCAGAATTGTTTGAGATTTTTTCAGTGGCCAATATTGTTGGTGGAACAATTGTGATTCCACATACCAGAAGGGCTGTGGAATATTGGGATGCGCTAAAAGAAGGATAAAAGAGAGGTAATTACCTCACAAGACTAACATGCCCCACAAAACTGTGCGGCTTGCCTTCATTGTCGGTGATATTGATTTTATAAACATAAACATCCATCGGGCAATCTTCACCGGTATTGTTTGTGCGTCCATTCCAGGCAGCCTTCAGCGAATGGCTGTCAAGGATCTTGATTCCCCAGCGGTCGAAAATAAAAAGCTCCATGTCTGTAATGTCATATGCAGTGGCCGTGAAAAAATCATTACTGCCATCACCGTTCGGAGTAAATGCATTCGGAATATAGATCGTGTATTCTCCGAAAATCTTGACCTTCCTGTATGTGGTATCGTAGCACTGATGTTCGGTAGTAACAATGAGCTGAATGATGAACGTGCCTGTGTCACCATAAACATATACCGGATTTTGTGCTGCCGATGTTCCATCGTTGTCGCCAAAATTCCAGTTCCAGTTCGCAGCAATGTAACTCTGATCAGTAAACGCTATGCGCGGATTGAAGAAAGAAACAGAATCGGTATTTAGGACGAAATCAGCAACGGGGTTCTCATAAACATGCACAGTCTCATGGGCAATGAGTGAATCGGTGCAGTCTTCCGGTGTGGTAACATATAGCGTAACGTCATAATCACCGCTGATAGTATACTCATGAATGATATCTGTTTGTGAATAAATACCCGTGCCATCTCCTGTATTCCATTCATAAATGGATCCTGCAGGTGTATTGCTTTGATTAAGCAAACTCACCGTTACCGGCACACATCCTTCGGCATTCATCAGGGAGAAATTCACATCCGGTAGCGGATTCACAAAAACCTGTGTAGCATCAGATGCATCATTAACCGTACAATGGTCACTCACTGAAACCACATAAGTTGTAGTATTTGTCGGATAAACAGTGACCTGCTGTGTAAATGCTCCTTCAGGATTCCAGCTGTAAAAATATGGTCCGCCATTTCCGCCAGAAGGTTCTACACTGAGATCTACACCTTCACCTTCGCAAATTGTATCTCCTGATGAAACAACAGCTTCCAATGGCGGATGAACAAATACGAAACTTGAAGCAAAATCAGATACACAGCCATTTAAATCTGTTGCCTGCACATCGTATAATGTGCTTACCGCCGGCTCAACAAAAATATTAATTGATGTATCACCTGTATTCCATAGATAAGAAAAGTCCCCTGCCCCACCGGTTGCAAGGCAATTCAATTCCGCTTGCTGTCCTATACAAATCGTATCCACAGGAGTTGAAGCTATCAGGATCTCCGGTGGATCATCTACATGGTAACTTGCCTGCCTCAAACATCCATGAGCGTCAGTAATGTCAACAGCATAATTTCCTGAAGGCAAAGAAGCAAGCATTGACATCGTACTTCCATTCGACCAGTTGTATGAATAAGGCGAAACACCACCGGCTGTAGACAATGTAATTACCCCGTTTGAATCTCCATAACACAATGTATTGCTAACGATTCCCAGTACACTAATTTGTGGTGGAGAAGAAATCACTGCAGTTGCCTGCGTTGCACATCCGCTGTTATCCGAAACAACCACTACATAATTTCCTACCGGAAGTCCTGACAAAGCACTATCGGTCTGCATAGTGTGGTCCCAAGCATATGAATATAAACCTGAACCACCGGATGCGACAACAGTTATTCCTCCGTCACTTCCACCAAAGCAATTAACGTCTGCAATGATAAACTGTGCAGTAACCGGAGCCGGATCTGTAATCGTGATTTGGTGATTTTCTATGCATCCATGAGCATCCGTTACAGTAGCATTGTACAATCCTGCACCAAGGTTGGCAGCGTACCAGGTATTGCTCGAAACAGGACTCCATGCATATGCATAAGGGCCAGTTCCTCCTGTAACAATCACACTTGCCGTTCCATTCGCAGCACCGGCGCAAGCAGCATTGGTTGTAGTGTGCGTAATTAGGATTGCATTGGGCTGAACAAGAACCACTGAATCAATCGTAACGCATGCGTGCTGATCAGTTACTGTTACATAATATGTTCCTTCGCCCAAACCGGAAATAGCGGTTGCAGTATTCCCGTTGGACCACATGTATGAATAGCCTGATATTCCTCCTGCAGCAACAACACTTGCAGTACCATCTGCAGAACCGAAACATAACGGGTTGACAGAAGTTGCTGATGCCAGCAAAGGAGGCGGCTGTGAAATAACAACATGAATTGTATCAATGCATGAATTCGTGTCAGCTACAGTAAGTATGTAATTCCCTGCTGTGAGATTTGAAAATGACATCCCTACCTGTGGTGGATCATTGTTGAGAGAATAAAAAAGTGTTCCGCTGCCGCCTGTAGTAGCAAGACTTATATTTCCATCGCTTCCATTATTGCAATTAACATTGGCACTCACATAATTTGTGATCTGTGGCGAAGCAAGGTCAACGAGCGTTACTTGCTGATATGCCTTACAACCATTGGCATCTCTGATTGACAAATTGTAAATACCGGCATTCATTCCATTGTGGCTTGCTTGTGCTAAGTAAACGAGTCCGCTATCGATAGAATAAACCCAGGGGCCTGTGCCTCCAACTGCAACCAGGTTAATGTTCCCGTTGTTGGCGCTGCAGGTTTCATCTGCCAGTGTTGCCGCAATCACAAGCGGGTCAGGTTGTGCAATAACGACAACAGCACTTGCCAGGCAGTTATTCTGGTCATTTACGATCACATAATATGTTCCTGCAAGAAGTGAATCAAAAAGGATGGATGACTGATAAGTAATGCCATTGTCAATGCTATACGAAAGCGAACCTGTCCCACCGCTTGCATGTACAATGATCTCTCCGACGGGAACACCGTTGCATAAAAGATCTGTGGAATTTACTGTACTGATATTTGGAGCGAGGAGATTATTTATTGTAACCGGATGGGTGGCTACACAGTTATTTGCGTCACGAACAGTGATGGTATATCCTCCGGCAAACAGGTTATTAAAAACAGATGATGCCTGGAAATTGGTGCCATCTATAGAATACTGATATGGGCCGGTTCCACCTGTTACATTCAGTGTAGTTGATCCATTGCTTTGTCCGCATGCAGCATTCACTACCTGGTTCGAAATGCTGATTGCAGGTGGTTCGCTGATCAACACTGAATTATTGGCTGAGCAACCGGCTGTATCAAGCACGATGATATTGTAATTGCCGGCAGGAAGATTTGAAAATGAATTGCCGGTTTGAAAATTTGATCCATTGTCAATGCTGTATTGCAATGTACCCACCCCCCCGCTAACATTGATCAGAACGGTTCCGGTCTGATCTCCGTGACATAGTTCATTGGTTGAATTGACGGCTTGAATGACCGGGCCATTGAGGTTACTAACTGATGCGTTGAAGTCCTGTTCACATCCTAAAGAATCACGAACGGTAATAGTATAATTTCCTGATATCAGGTTTTGAAAAATAGTATCGGGTAAAAAATTTCCGGAATGATTGACAGCATAAGTAAGAGACCCCATTCCTCCGGATGCATTTAAAGTTATAGATCCGTTGCTGAAACTGCAATTTGCCGGAACGCTCTGGTAATTAAAAAGGAAAGGGGCAGGCTGAGAAATGGACACAGAGGAATCCGTCATGCATCCATTTGTATCAGTCACCTGGATCAGAAAATTGCCTGCATCCAGTGAATCAAAATAAGACGAAGTCTGGTATGAAATGCCGTTGTCAATGCTGTATGATAATATTCCGCTGCCACCCGTAGTATTGATATTGATTGTTCCGTCAGCAGCGTTGTAACAAACAACATCAGCGAAATTGATCGTAATGATTTCCGGCGCTGGAGAAAAAGAAACCTGCACATCTGCAGAATCGGCGCACCCGTGATCATCGATTACAACCAGATGATACATTCCTGAATCAAGTGACAAAAATGTAGAATCATTTGCAAATGGGTTTCTGTCAAAGCTATAAAGGTATCCCGGAGTTCCACCTGCAGCATGAATTATTATGGATCCATCATTTCTGTCACACTTTTCCGTTTCAATTTCATTTGAAAAACTAAGCGGTGTCGGCTGGGAGATGGTTACTGTGTCTCTCGCCAAACAATTATTGGTATCAATAACTGTCAGGAAATATGCTCCCAATGAAAGTGAATCAAAATTGTAAGTGGAGAAAAAATTTGATCCGCCATCAATGCTGTAACTCAACTGGCCATTCCCTCCGGATGCGGCAACGTCTATGATACCATCAGAAAAACCGTTGCAGGAAATATCAGTAGTTGAGGTTTGATTTATTACAGGGGAGTGATAAATACCCGGTGCCTCAAGAGTACTGTCGAGGCAGCCATTCGCATCCTTCACATAAATAAAATAGTTCCCACCAAAAATATTTTGAAAAACCGGACTGGTTTGAAAGGTAGCACCGCTGTCAATACTGTATTGCAGCACACCTGTTCCACTTACTGCAGTAAGTGAGATGGAAGCATTTGCAAATCCATCGCAAATTTGCGGAGTGGATTGTTGTGCAATGATCCTCGGCCCCAATGCATCGCCGATAATAATTGTTGTCGCTTCAACGCATCCGTTGGCGTCCATGGCCACCACTTTGTAGCTTCCCGATAAAAGATTATTAAAAACGCTGGAGGCAAAAAAAGACAAGCCTCCATCAATGCTATAGGTAAAAGCTCCTGTTCCTCCTGATACATTGGCAGTTATTGATCCATTTGGCAATCCGCACATAGCATCAACAGAAACAATAGAAAGAATTATTGCCGGCCGCTGTGCAATATTGAACGTGGAAGTAGAATTACATCCCAGGTTATCTTTCACCACTACGTTGTAATTGCCTGAAGCGAGTGATAAAAAAATATTCGAACTTGAAAATGTATTGCCGGCATCAATGCTGTATTTAATTGGAGGTATTCCACCGATAGTTGTGATGACAACTCCGCCATCTGAGGATCCGAAACAACTTACATCTGTAATACTCAAATTCGAGACCGTAGGGGCCGATGATGCTCCAACCACATAATTATGTATTCCGCGGCATCCGTTAGCGTCCATTACATTTAAAATGATGGGACCCGATGGAAGGTTTGAAAAAATATTTGAGAACTGCCATGTTACGCCTCCATCAATAGAATACTGAAGTGGCAGTAAACCACTTGAAGGATGTAGTGTGATGGCGCCATTGTTCAGGCCGCAGGATGTATTCCTCATGCTGCAATACGCTCGTACAGTAGGCGGTTCTATTATAGTAGCAATACTTCTCACAACACAATTGTTTTGATCTTTCACGGCAATCAGAAACTGGCCACCGGAAAGGTTCGAGAAAGTGTTGTTTGCAAAATATGTAATGCCGTTATCAATACTGTATTGAAGAACTCCTGTACCACCGGATGCTGTGATGCCAATACTGCCATCATCAGCATTTGCGCATGATACATCTGTATGAACAACATTATTGATCTGAGGAGCATTGAGGTTATTGACGATCGCTGTATCATGGGTAAAGCATCCGTTCCCGTCGGTAATCTCAATGAAGAAAACGCCCGGCGGCAGAGAAGAAAAAATATTTGAAGTCTGGAATGTCTGCCCGTTTGTAATACTGTAAGATATTGTTCCGGTTGTTCCGCCCAGGACATTTAATGTAATACTTCCGGTACTCAGTCCGCAGGAAGATGGCACAATAAGAATTTGTAAATTGACAGGCGGTGGTTGCGTGAGCGTAACAGATGCCGTTACGGTACACCCTTCCTGATCTGAAACAACAATTGGATACATTCCGGCTGTCAGTTGATCAAACAATGAAGCAGTTTGAAAGCTGCTCCCGCTGTCAATGCTATAGGAATAAGGCGCCATTCCTCCACTTGCGGAAATGTCAATGCTGCCATCGGTTCCGTTGTTGCAGAGAATATCCTGAGAAACGACATTTGTAATAACAGGGAGCGTTGAAGGCTCAACAGTAAAGGTTCCATTCCAGAGGCATCCATGTGCATCTTTAACCTTTAAAAAATAAGTTCCTGCTGAAAGTCCCATGAAAATTGCTGCTCCCTGAAAAGTGACTCCATTATCCTTACTGTAGGTATATGGTGCGGTGCCACCGGAAGCAGAGACAGTGATCTTTCCATTGGCACTTGCGCATTTTGTATCATTCACAGTAACAGATGCAGTAAGTACCTGCGGTTCGCTGATCACAAAAAGTGTTGAAGAGGAACATCCAGTTGGATCGACCGTAACCAATGTATATGTTCCGGCAGTAAGGTTTATAATCTGATCGCTGACGACTCCGTTTGTTTGCCTGATAATTGTACCTGCAGTATTTTTCCAGATGAAATTCCATGGACTTGCTCCCATGCCGGTGCCCGAAGCACTTCCGGTTTGCCCATTGCATAATGGATTTGTAACAGAAACTGTAGGAGGAATGCAACATGCAAGTGATGCGTAAAAATCATTGACAGGGTCTGCTATGCATGCTGCAGACGTCCATGATCCCGATTCACCATCAGAATAGGTATCAATAAAAACATTCAGGTTTTCACCGTTGATACAATCAGCCTGATCATTTGTTTGAATCGTAAAGCAAAAATTCCAAGTACAGTTACCGGATAAATTATCCCCGAAATTATTTCCGGGATCTGTATCAGCAACTCCCCCTTGATTTCCGGCGGGAGTTTCATAAAAAAAACCGGGTCCTATTGAAGAGCCGTTCGCTGCAGAAGTAATTTGCTGATTGTACCATCCCCAGGTTCCGTTACCTGAACAGGACAATGGTGGTGATGCCGAAAAAGTACTTGTGTCCCAGCCCGGACCAAAAGCAGGAATCACAGCATGAAGCCAGTTTGCAGAGGTCGGGCTAAAATCTGTTATCTCTAGGCAAAAATTTACTGATTGCCCTGCAAGGTAAATTCCATTTTGCGGAGGCGGAGAAACAGTAAGCGCACTCTGAATCACACATCCTTCGCAATCAAGATTATTCTGAAGCGATAAAGTAAAATTGCATTGGTCATTCATGGTACCTCCGCTCACCCGAAGGAAATAGGTGCCTGGTGATAATCCTGAAAATGATGTGTTGAGTAAACCACCGCCGCCGATTGCGCAGCCGCGAGGCACAAGGTTATTGCAGCCGGTACCGGAATACAATGCCACTTCAGGTGTAATCATTCCATTGATGATGATATCGAGAATTGGCGCTGTGATAGTAAACGAGTACCAAACGTCACTTGCAGGAACTGCCATACTACCGACGGGGTGGCAGCCCTGTAGTGCATTGTATGGAATCTCCGCAGTAGCGCAAAGATTTGTTGTGTTGAAAGACACCAGCTGTCCCAGGCCACTGGGGCATGGTGAAGGAACCGGTAAAGCGCCAAGGTTTTGCGCTCCGGAACAAGCATCATTGGAAGGAGGCGCGCCTCCATTACAGGATGGACAACCATTCACCGGACACTGAACGCAGTTGATGACAGCACTCCATCCATTTTTCACTACAGTGTAATCAGAAACAAACTTTATGGTAAGGCAGCCGGAAGTGGCGCTAATAGCACCCGGAGAATTAGTACCCGTATATGTTCCGAGCAGTGGTGATGTCGAGGACGGTCCGTTATATAAATAAAGAAAATCAAAATTATTCTCCAATTGAAATGATGTAAATAGCACGCTAACACACATTCCAGGCACATCAGAGCAAATTGTCAAAGTGTAATTTTCATTTGCAGAATAGGATGCGGTATCCGTTCCACTGTCAAAAAAATTACCGCCACAGGTACTTATGGTAGCTGTGTGCATAGTAATGTCCTGTCCATCAGAATACTTCTCAATGGCAAACAGAAAAAAAAGCAGTGAAAGAAAAAATTTACCCGGGTAAGTCAACGAAAAAGCATTGGCTGGTTTAGATATTGTAAAAGTAAGCAGTGTGCCCGAAAAATATCAATATCATTTATAAATTAATGATACATCTAAAATTTAACAAAGCAATGGAATTAAAATGATTGCTTCTAACCAATGAAGAAAATACCGTTAATCAGTATTTCAAAAACTTCACCTGCCTGCTCAACTCAGAATCGTCGTTGTTTTTGACAACAATATAGTAAACACCGGAAGGAATATCCTTGATCTCAAAGGAGGTATTATTGAATCCCGTTAGTGCAATCAATTCCTTCCGCATCACAATTTTGCCAACCAGATCCATGATCTGAACTGTTGTTTTTTCATCGGCAGTTAAATTAAAGTTGATGTTGAGAATTGTATTTGCCGGATTTGGATATACAACAAGTTCAGGAATTGCGTCTTTACAGTTAACGGATGCAACCCTGCTGTAACTGTGGCGTCCATCAATGTCAACCTGTTTCAGGCGATAATAAATAACGAGCCCACAAACATCTTTGTCATAAAAACTATAATTAAGTGTTTGCACGGAAACGCCGGGGCCATAACCTTGCACTTCGGCAATCTTGACGAATTCATTTCCATCAGTACTGCGCTCTATTTCAAAATGGTCGTTGTTGATCTCCGCTGAAGTAGACCATGAATTCAAAACATCTTTTCCCTTCATTTCAGCATTAAAGAAAAGCAGTTCAATTGGTAATGGGTTCTGTGATTGTACAGTTGTGAAATCCGAAAACCCTGTGAGGTTATCTCTTCTTGTTTGAGCAGCTGTGCTTGCAACAAAACATGCGCCTGACAAACCAAATGCTCCTGATCCTGAAACACCTTTCACGACAGTCCATCCGCTTCCTGTATTGTTGCTCATTGCCTGATTGTAAAGTGTGGCTCTGTAAGTGCCAGTTGGTGCCCCAATACTTGCACCTATGCGCCAGTAACCATGGTCAAAAGTTGGCAACGCATTATATGTAGCAGTTAAACATTCGCTTGCTGCAGGCCCAACTCCAGGAAATGCCACACCGCCCAAAGTCCAGCGGTAAAAATGAGCCAGGAGATTATAAGTAGCTGTTGGGGCTACAGAATAAGTGATGTTGGCCAATTCATAACCCACAATCCCGGGTGCCAAAACAGACGTACCATCACCTACAGGAAAATCATAACTGTTTGCCGCAGCAGCAATAGCCCTTCTCAAATCTCCTTCCACAAAACTTGTTGCATTACCAATAGAACATCCGGTAACAGCACTGTTGGTGACATTCACTTCGCGTGTACCGGTAATTATTCTTCCCTGAGTAAGGGTTAGAATTCCACTCACGCCAATGATAAGATTACTCGTTGCATTATTATAAAGCGTCACTGATCCTGCGGCGATCTGATTCATTGTAACATTGTTCAGTGTAAGGTTGCTGACTTCATTTCTGAAGGTTTGATTCGCACCACTTCGCCTTGTGAAAACAAGTGTGCTTCCTCCTGCCCCTGCCCCTAATCCTATAAAGCTTGTGGCTCCATTATGGTTATAAAAATTACCGCCAACTTCCGTAATCTTATTGTTATTGTTAACCACTCCGCCATAGATCGAATCGTAGCCCTGTATGTAAATGTTAGTATTGAGTGTTACAGATGCATTCCCGATTTTTGAAAATTCCACATTGTAGAAATTATTCAGCACATTACCGAAAGTTCCATTGATCGTAGTGTTTGATCCGCCGATAAAACGCACTATGCTCCCGGGCTGACAGTTGAGCGTTCCATTATTTGTAAAGTTGCCACATACAGAAAGAATTACACCGGGCTGTATTGTAACTGATGCACCGATGGCAATCGTAATATCCTTTACAGTGGTACTTGCTGCTATCACGGGTTGAATTCCTCCGCCGGCAATGGTTGCAGCAATCTGGTTTGCGCAATCAGGTATGTTCCCACATCCTGAAGGCAGCCAGTTTGCTCGCGTTGCCCAGTTATTTGTTGCTGCATTTTGCCATGTCATCGCCGGAGGCGTACCATTGACATTACTGCCCTGCCAGTTAAAAGTAAAACCTAGTGTTGTATTAGACCAGTTGTTCATGCTGATCAGGAAGGTGGCAGTCATTCCTGCAGGAACGAAAGCGGCCTGACTTAACGGTGGTGTTGATCCTCCACCAATATTCCTGTGCTGATTGAGCACACCACCTACTGTATCTGTACCCATTGTAGCACTCATGCCTGTATTATCTATGTGCGAAACGTTACAGCTTGTCCATGGAAAAGCATTTGGGTTGTTCAGGTTGCTGCAATAATTGGGAATTGTTGGGAATGTATGATTGGGATTGTTATTCCATACTGTATCAATACACCATACCATCCAGTCATAGTCATTAGAGCTTGATGTAGTAAGAAGCCATTGCAGGGAATTTGGTCCTGTAATCGAAAGTGTGTACCAGGTAGAACTTGCTTCGCCGGCAGTCATGCAGGTACCAAAACCTCCTACATCGCAAAAATTTCCTGCACCTGAATAACCCGGATCAGCAACGTTAAAAGTTGCATTGCTGCAAACATTTACCGGAAGTGCACAATCTTGTGCCGGCACCGGAGGATAAGAACCCGCTCCTGTGATTACTGTGATTTCAAATGTTCCGGTATTTGAGGCTCTTCCATCTACTCTTACAAAATAAGTCGTACCGATAGACAACCCGTTTACAGTAAGGTCTGATGCCTTGCTGACAAATGCATTTCCACAATTATAGGTGTAATCATTGTTACATGCAGAAGCAATTTCCACCATTCCGGCACCGCAAGGTCCTGTATAAACAGCAATCTGAGAGTCATAAAGTGTAAACAACCGTGTTCTTACTTTCATTGTTGTTGCAGAAGCAACAAAACTATACCAGACAGTATTTAGCGTATTTCCAACGCCCCAGCAACTGGCGCTTGCAGGTTCACCTGCACCCGAGGAACAACTATTGTCACCATTTACCGGAGAACCAATGACAAGTAGTTGCGAAGCACATGGAAGGTCATTGGCCGGAGAGCAACCGGTTGCAACGCATATCCTGAAGTTACCTGTCTGTGTTCCACTATTGCTCCATATTCTTAAATAATAAACTGTACTGGCAGTAGGTGGTAAAACAGTTGCTGATGGCATCCCAATATTTGAATTGTCGTCACAGACAACCAGTGTGAACGGACCACATGAACCGCCGCTTGAAGTATATACTGCCATTGCCAGATCCTGTGCAGCCGGCGCGGTACCGGGTGCCACATCAATCTGATGAGATGCCGTACTGGTGGAAGTAAATGTCAGCCATACATCAGGAGTAACTCCATCAATAAAATTTCCACAGCCCGGTAACGGAACAGATGCAGCCGCAGAAGGCGATGCACAGTTGTTATTGTAATCAACCAGTCCTGTGCAATTATTCCCGGGTGTTACAGTCGTAACCGGAACGGGTCCGGCAGGAGTTGCGCAGTTATCATAGGCAGGAGTTGGCGAAACGGAATTGGAAATCGTCAGGTCAAAACTATTCATGCAACTCACAAATCCTCCATTGGCGTCATAGTCAACTGCGAAGTAATATGTAATACCTGCAACGAGTGACATGTTATTAAACGTAAGCGAAGCAACACCCGGGCCGGAAACATTTGAAAGACAATTCCCTGTTGTAGGACAGCCCTGATAAACCGTAAATCCCGGATAAGAATTTGCCGGTGTATTGTTGAGTGATATGTTCACACAAACATTGGATGCCGGCGTATAAACAAACAGGTAATCTTCTCCCTCTTGTCTTGGCGTATGGCAAGCAGAATTTGTACTGTCATAATCATTTCCCCATCCGCAGGTTGACAATGCAAGCGGAGAAGAATATGGAATGCCACAGATCTGGTTCGCAAAAGTACAATCGCGCCCCGGAGGACGAATATTAAACCGGAAATAACCTCTGTATGAAGTGTCCTTTGAATATGCCCGAACCCAGTATTGCTGGGCCGCACACGGTTGTGTTACCAGATTCAGGTATGAAGAGGCATTTGTTCCTGCAGGTCCGGTACTTCCGTAATTGCATTGCACTACAGCACCGCCGCAGGCTGTATATAATTCCATTCCCATCTGATAGTTTGTTCCACGGCAATCCAGACTATCAATAAAAATTTCGAAGTTGGTAATGTTGGCTGGCTTTGTAAAAGTAAACCAAACGTCACTTGTTGTTGTAACTGCAACGCCGCAACCTGCTAAAGGCACGGCCACTGCAGACTGCGTGGAATGCAGTGTGGTTCCCAGTGTTTTGATGATTGGCAGCGCAGGGTTAAATGTTCCAAGGTTTTGAGCTCCCGCACAGTCATCGTTTGGATGAATGATTGGCGTAAATTTATAACCGTTTGTTGAAGAAGGATGCGATGCGATGTTAGAAGTTTCAGGTGAGGTCTTGTTGGGCGCAGCGCCACCGGGTGCACCCGGCCAGGCAAAAACATCACCACTGCAATACCCTGATAAACCACACGATGCCCCGCCTGATAAATTATTAATGTTGGCCGCACCTGCTCCGTTATTCAGGTAACGGAATTCAATCACATTGGCATTTGCACCGGCTGTCCGTTCAAAAATTCTTACCTGCATTGAGAGTGCATAAACTATCGCATTGTGATCCCACAATACCGAATCCCATTCAATTGTAATTGTACGATTGGGTGCACCTCCTCCAAAGCTATATCTGACGAGTCCGGTTGCTTTTATCTTTAAGTCATCCCATAAAGGTGCAATGATTGCCGGAGTACCTGCCAGGTTATTTGCAGGAAGCGAACCGCCTGGATTCAGAAAAGAAATAAATCCATTTGAAGAAACGTAAATCGGAGATCCACCAGGGTAGTACACACCGCCATAATAAAATCCATTCCAGTTCGCTGCAGTAGTCGGAACTGTAGCAACTACATCATCAGATCCTGCTGCAATAATTGTGGCCGGAGCACCAAGGGCAATAAATGCTGTGGTTGTGGTGGCATAAGCATAATTTATTCCTGTCGACTGCGCATTCGCATTCAACACAAAAAAAGAAAAACACAAAAAGAAAATGAGGCGGGTAAGTGTTTTATTCATGGTGCTTTGTCTAAGGGCGGACTAAGGTAACAAACTCTGTTTCAAATACAAACGCCCTATAATAAAATTCCGGGGTATTTGGCGAAGGGCCTGTTTTTAGTAGCGAACAGGCCTATAACCGTGGGTAATGAACCATTAATTATATTTACCGCTTCTAAAAACCAACTCCAATGAAGTACACTCCGATTAATCAGCGGCTTTATATTGACAACAGAAAACGTTTTGCTGCTTCACTGAAGCCCGGCTCCATTGCATTTTTTAACAGCAACGATGAGATGCCGCGCAATGGCGATCAGAATTTTCCTTTCCGCCAACACTCTGATATGCTCTGGATGAGTGGCATTGACCAGGAACAAACTATTCTAGTGATCTGCCCGAACCATCCGCTGCCTGAATACAGGGAAGTTCTATTTCTCAGGAAAACAAATGAGCACATAGCAGTTTGGGAAGGACATAAATACACCAAAGACGAAGCACGCGCTGCATCAGGCATTCAGCATGTGTATTGGGTTGATGAATTTAATGCCATGCTTCCGGTGATGATGCACCATTCACAAACAGTTTATCTGAACCTGAATGAAAACGACAGGTTTGTAACTGAAGTTCCTTACCGCGAACAACGCTTTGCCGAAACTTTAAAAAACAAATATCCGAACCATCAGTATGAACGTTGCGGACCCATCATGGCATCCATGCGTTCAATAAAGCATGAACTGGAAATTGAACCATTGCAAATCGCATGTGATATAACCGACAATGCTTTCAGAAGGGTGCTTGGTTTTGTAAAACCCGGCGTTACGGAGTATGAAGTGGAAGCAGAAATCACACATGAGTTCATCCGCAACAGAGCGAACGGCCATGCTTATACACCAATCATCGCAAGCGGATCAAGTGCATGTGTGCTGCATTACATTGACAACAACAAACCAATGAATGATGGAGAGGTTGCGCTTCTTGACTTCGGTGCTGATTACGCCAATTACGCTGCAGATCTTACACGCAGTATTCCGGTTAACGGAAAATTTACAAAACGCCAGCGCGACGTTTATGATGCTGTATTGCGCGTGATGAAAGCCGCCACCAAAATGCTGGTGGTTGGAAATGTAATTCCGAAATACCATGAAGAGGTTGGCAAGCTCATGGAAGAAGAACTCATCAGGCTTGGCTTACTGAAAGCTGATGAAGTAAAAAAGCAGGATCCGAAGCAACCGTTGTACAAAAAATATTTCATGCATGGCACCTCACATTTTCTGGGGCTGGATGTGCATGACATCGGCAACCGTTACGAGCCGATGAAAGCCGGAAATGTATTTACCTGCGAACCTGGAATTTATATTCCTGAAGAGTCACTCGGCATCCGAATTGAGAATGATATTCTCATCACTGAAAAAGGTCCGGTTGATTTGATGGCGAAAATTCCTCTTGAAGCGGAGGAGATTGAGGAATTGATGGCGAAGAGTAGAGTAACTGCATAAAAATTTCGAATAAGAAAATATCAAAATCCGAAATTTTGGATACGAGTCATCCCCCGCTGGTCGAAGCATGTTGCTTCGACCGCTTCTAATTCATTTTTATCCATAACTAAACAACGATAAAATAAGGATTATTTAATAAAATGTTTCGTGTCGGGTCTCGCTCCACACAGGCGTCGTCCGAAGACCCTACAGCAGTAAATTATTTAATAGAACGTTTCCTGTCGGGTCTCGCCCCACACAGGCATCGTCCGAAGACCCTACAGCAGTAAAACACAAAAATCCGACTTACTACTGATAGATCACAACGATAAAGTAAGAATTATTTAATAGAACGTTTCCTGTCGGGTCTCGCCCCACACAGGCATCGTCCGAAGACCCTACAGCAGTAAATTAGAAATTAATTATTCGGATTTTTTCTACCATTTTATTTTCTCCAGCGCCTTAAAAGCCTGCCTCTCTATTTCAGCCACCTCGAAAAGGTAGCCGGCCATGTCCTGAAAATCTTTTTCCGAAGTTATCCTGCCTTTGAATATTCCCGCGGCCTGCACTGCTGAGGAACGCCATACATCTCCCGCTTTGGTAAATTGTTCTGAAATTTTCAGGAGCTCATCCTTCGGAATAAAAGTATATGCCTGCTGTAAAAAAGCACCATAGATAAAACGAAATCCTCCTCCGCCCGTTCCGATTTCTTCCTGCATGCGCACGAGCTGTGCGAGGTAGCTGCCTGCTGTTTTCACACCCAGTTGCTCACGCCATTTCAGAATTTTATTTGCTGTGTATTTTATTCCTCTGATTCCGACAACTGATGCCGGAATGTGAAGCATGTCGCGGCTATTCCTTTTTATTCCTTTCACAATTGCTTTCCTGATTGCATCATCAGTAATATCAACTTTATGCTTCGGATAATAAAGTTGCCCGCGCGGTGCCAACGCTCCTTTTGCAAAACGGACACGCTGCAACTCAGGTCCGCTCAAAGAAGTAACAGTCTCCATTACAGGATCACTGATCAAATAAGATCCGTTTTCTTTGCCATACACTACGAGGTTGTGCGCATTAAAATGAAAACGGTATTCCTTCGGAAAATAGGTGAGGTAATAAACACCGACCTGGCAACCAACGGGCTGTCCTGACTGCAAACAATCATTCAATACTTGTTCCGCCTTTTCAGGAGAAGAAAACTTTTTTCGTTCAACGGGAATTCCCAATGATTTACATGTTCGTTTGAAAATCAAACCCGGCATCGTACGGTAACTAAAAGCGGGCGCATTGTTTACTTTCAGAAAAGGGATCTGTATGTAAAACAATCCTGAACCAATTCCGAATGCAAGCGGTTCGGTAATCTTGCTCATCCCCGAATGACGAAGCAGGTTCGTGGTAACACCGTTTTCGCAGTGCGCACTTTGAGCATGTTCGAATTGTATTTGCATTTAATGTGGTTCGGTTTAGAGAGTCAACAGGAGAAACAACTATTTCGCAAAAGGGTTTTTCAGTTCTTCAAGCTTAATTTCGAAAAGATCAGCATACTTCTGAAGTTTCTTATCAGAAAGCTTATTGAACACATTTGCTTTCATGTGCCTTTTTACCTGCCACTGCCAGTATCCGGTATAAGCAGCAAGAATACCGGGGTCCATCAGTCTCAGTTCCATGAAAAATAAAACGGGACTTGCCTGGCCGCTTCGGACTTTTTCCTCTGCCTCTTTAACACGAAGTTTAATATCGTCCCAGGCAAGATCAAGCGCAGAGGTTTTCACTTCCCATCCTGAGCTGAGAACAGAGGTGTACTTCCCTGATTCATCTACCGCATAATCTACTTCGCGGGTAAATCCTTCAAGCAAACTTTTATCCTGTGGAATTTCTGATTTTTTCAAAATGCCCTATCTATTGAGGGCTCAAAAGTAAAAAAATACATTCAGCAAACGGTAAGTTGTCCGTATACATAACTGAAACGGGCACTCTCCGGAACGATCATTAGCAATTTCTGACCCTTTTGAAGCTTATTGGTTCGGAGCAATTCTTCAATCATAAAATAAATAGATGCAGAACCAACATTTCCTGTGGTGCTGAGGTTTGAAAACCATTTTTCCTGAGGAACAGAGATGCCGTCCATTTCCATTTTCTCTGCAATCTTCTTCCTAAAAAATTCGCTGCTCATGTGGGGAAGGAAAAAATCCACTTCATCAGCACGGAGGTTATTTTTCTTCATCGCCTCGGCGAGTTTGTCAATACCATATTTGACAACGTTTTCGCTAAGCAATTTCACATCCTGTTTTATACTCAACACTGAATGTTCCATTACTTCATGCTGAGAAAAATCCATGTATCCTTTCAGTACACCATTTATTTTTTCGCTGCCCTGATACATGCAAGGCTCAATCCTGTTTGCATAGGAAGCACCTTCAAGCCAGTCAATGCGGAGACTCAAACCATTTTCATTCTTCTTACTTCCCAGCATTACCGCTGCAGCGCCGTCGCTCAACATCCACCGCAGAAATTCTTTGTCAAAGGAGATGTAAGGATTGTCGCTCATCTCATCCAGCCTTGTTGCCTCCTCTTCGTATGTCTCTGAATACAAAATTCTGGAAAGTCGCTCAGAACCGGATACAACTGCATTCATGGATTGACCGAGTTTCACGCTCATAAATGCATATTTCAACGCATGCATACCGGCACAGCAATTGCCCGCTGGAGTGATCACTTCAATATCTTTTGTTTCCGGAAGCCAGCCATGTACCATTACACCATGGGAAGGCATGATCTGATCCGGTGATGAAGTGCCACAACACAACAGGTCAATTTCAGAAAGCGCAGAAACATCATCATTAAATAAATTCCTGATCGCCAATGAAGCCATTTGCGCGTTGGTATGCGTGGCATTCCCTTTTTTATCAATGGCATAAAAGCGTTGCTTAATACCATTGTTGCGAAGTACAATACGCTTGCTTTTGCTTTGCCGCTTGTGGATCAATCCGAGATAATCCTCCATCTCATCATTGGCGACGGGATTATTCGGCAAAAATGTAGCAGCCTTTGTAATGTAAACTTCGTTAAGCATTTCAATTCACTCCTGAAAAGTGTTTTTTGTGTTCGCGGATTTGCCTGCCTGTCAGCGGTACAATGGCCACGAGGTAAATGATAACTATAATAGGTGCAATAATAAACAAAGCAAATAACAAATAATATTTAAAGATTTGAAGCCACAAGCTTCGGTTTTTCTTCCTGATAATCACGTTTGCCCAGAGAGAGAATATTTTAGGGGCGCGCCCTTCAATAAACATCAGCACAGTTTGGGGATCAACAGCTTTCATTTCGGCCAATTGCGTTTGGAGTCGGTCTAAATCATTTATTTTGAGTGCCTCAAGAACCTTAGATCCGAATATACCTGCATCGGCAATTTCCTTATCTGCCACGCCCGGCCTTGGAAAAACACCCATCCAGCGGTCCTTTTTTCCCGTGAACATCCAGTATTGAATTGTTACAGCGCTTACAAAATTATTGTGCCTATCAGCATACACAATGTTCCCAACAAGCCTTCCGCCATTTTGTTTTATCATTTTCTTGACCCGCTCCTGTGCATTGATCCACATGTTCCTCGATCCGATGACCGTAACCACAGGAGTGTCTTTCAATCGTTTTGCGAATTCAGGATTTTGCAAAAAAGAGGTGGCCGGAATACTTGGTGATAAATACCAGGGCTGGTAAGCAAAGACAACCAGGTCATATTTCTCTTCTTTAAACTGAGGCGCAATGATCTCAGCCGGAATTCCAAGAACGCTTTCCGGCATTGCATCGAAAAAGCTCTTTGATCTCCAGGGAAAAGGGAATTCCTTCTTCATCTTTATCTGCACATATTCCACAGCATTCCCTTCAGTTGAAAAAGGCGCTGAGAAATTCTCAACAATCTGTATTTCTGAAAATCCCCGGGCTTTAAAATATGGGAATGCACGCTATAATCCCTGATGGCTTCCTGCAAATGGGGCTGGAGTTTTCTAAAAGATTCCCTGATCATCGAGGCGTCTTCAGTCTTTTTTGAATGATAATTCATAAAATCAGGAATGTGTTCCTGTATGATCAAACGAAGAAACCTGTATTCAACATTCAATGAATCCTGTTTAATAGACTGTTCAAGCTTAACTCTTCCCTGCTTGAAAATCTTTAATTTATCCATTCCGGATTTCACAAGCCCCGACATTCTCATCATCAATGCACCGGCATATGCGTCTTTTTCCTTCAGCGAAGACTTTTCAATTGCTGAAAGCTGTGAACTGATCTTCAGGGTATCACTCGATTGCATGGCGGCATAAAATTCCGTGTAGGGCCAGGATGCAGCGGCTGTGTACTTACAGGTACTTAGCAGAAAGAAAAATAAGAGTGCAGAAAAACTGCTTCTGAAGTTCATTTAAAATAATGAATGTTTTTTTACAAAGATACTGCTTCGCACATTATTCATGATACAAAATAATGATCAAAACAAATCGAAATGGCAGCATCCAATCGGGGTTGAGTTGAATAAGCTAGGCTATATATGATAATGATGGGCAAAAAAATAGGAAAGCGTTAAAAGAACCTTTATGAATCAGTTACTCCGCATCCATCTTAAAGCTTTCCATGAATTTCGTGGTGTAATTTCCTTTTCGAAAATCAGGATGTTTCATCAGTTGCTGATGAAATGGTACTGTTGTTTTTACGCCTTCAACAACAAATTCACTGAGGGCGCGTTCCATGGTATTAATGGCTTCCTCGCGGGTTTGTGCAATGGTTATCAGCTTTGCGATCATGCTGTCGTAGTTGGAAGGAATCTGGTAACCGGCATAAATGTGTGAATCCACCCTAACTCCATGTCCGCCCGGAACGTGCAAGGTAGTGATCCGTCCAGGTGACGGTCTGAAATTATTGTAGGGATCTTCAGCATTGATGCGGCATTCAATAGCACACATCTGTGGGAAGTAATTTTTCCCTGAGATGTGTTCCCCTGCAGCAAGTTTTATCTGTTCTTTCACAAGATCGTAGTTGATCACTTCTTCAGTGATTGGATGCTCTACCTGTATCCTGGTATTCATCTCCATGAAATAAAAATTGCGGTGTTTGTCAACCAGAAATTCCACCGTACCAACACCTTCATATTTCACAGCCAGTGCTGCAATGATGGCCGCCTCACCCATTTTCTCTCGTAATTCCTTAGTCATAAAAGGCGAAGGCGTTTCTTCCATCAGCTTCTGATGCCTGCGTTGAATGCTGCAATCACGCTCACTCAGGTGACACGCCTTGCCATATTGATCCCCGGCGATCTGTATTTCTATATGCCTTGGTTCTTCAATGTATTTTTCCATGTACATGCCATCGTTTCCGAAAGCAGCACCGGCTTCCTGCTTGGCACTTTCCCATGCGGCCTGAATATCTTCTTCTTTCCAGACGATCCTCATGCCTCGGCCACCGCCGCCTGCAGTTGCTTTCATGATGACCGGATATCCGATTTTTCCGGCATTGATTTTTGCATCATCAACGTCTTTCAGCAATCCTTCGGAACCGGGAATCGTAGGCACGCCGGCTTTTTTCATGGTATCTTTCGCATTACTCTTATCGCCCATGCCGTCAATCTGCTCAGGTGTTGCACCAATAAATTTGATTCCATGTTCGGCACAAACAGAACTGAATTTTGAATTCTCTGAAAGAAATCCGTACCCGGGATGGATTGCATCTGCATTTGTAATTTCAGCAGCAGCAATGATGCGTGGGATGTTCAGGTATGAATCGCGACTGGGTGGTGGACCAATGCAAACGGCTTCGTCAGCAAAGCGCACATGCAAACTGTCTTTATCGGCAGTTGAATACACTGCCACGGTTTTTATGTTCATTTCTTTGCAGGTACGTATGATACGCAGTGCAATCTCGCCTCTGTTTGCAATTAATATTTTCTTGAACATATATTTTGAGAGCGCTATTCGTTAACGGTTAGTGGTTATCCGCCAATCAACCTTGATGCCTGTAACGAATAACGAAGACCAAATAACGGATAACATTTTAACTTGGATCCACTAAAAATAAAGGTTGGTCATATTCAACAGGAGTAGAATTGTCGGCAAGCACTTTGACAATTTTTCCTGTCACTTCACTTTCAATTTCATTGAAAAGTTTCATTGCCTCGATAATACAAAGCACTTTTCCTTGTTTAATCTCATCACCAACATTCACAAATACCGGTTTGTCAGGTGTTGAGGAACGATAAAAAGTTCCGATCATCGGGCTCTTGACGGTAATGTATTTGGATTCATCGGATCCCTTTGCTTTGGGCGCTTCGGCCTGCACAGAAACCGAGGTAGCAACTGCAGGAGCGGAAGGGGCTGGGGCAGCATGGGCCATGACAGGGGCAGGCAAAGAAGCCTGGATTACCTGTTGCGGAGCTGCATGGGTTTTTATCGTAATCTTTAAATCCGTCTGCTCAATACTAACCTCGCTTACCCCGGTCTTTTGTACGAACTTGATCAATGCCTCTATGTCTTTTAAGTTCATCTTTTTGATTTTAGGTTTTCAAAAATAGAAAATATCTGAAAACCACAAGAATTCTTTTTATTGGGTTGGATTTAAGGACGTTGAGAGCCATTTTAATGTTAAATACCCTCGAAAAAAGGAAAAACTAGAAACAAGTGCTTTTTTAGGAAAGCCGTTTTTTCCCGATGGTCATTCCATTTTAGTAATTTCACCGCCCAACTCCTGCATGATTCGTTACATTTTATTTCCATTTCAATGGCTTTGGCGAAGCTTCTTTTTTACCAATGCCGTAATTACATTTTTCCTTTTTTATCCGGTCTTTCTGGTGTTGCTTAGCCGTGAAGAATGGTTTCCAAAAGTCTTTCGCCTCAAGAAAGTATGGGCGCATTTCATCTTATATCCTGCAGGAATATTTTATAAAATAGAATATAAAAAGAAGCTCAACAAAAGCCATTCTTATGTGATCTGTCCGAATCACACCTCCTATCTGGACATCATGCTCATCTACATATCGATGCCTGTCTACTTTCACAGCATGGGAAAAATTGAACTTAGAAAGGTGCCTTTGTTCGGAAAATTTTTTGAACGGATGAATATCCCCGTTAACAGGAAAAGCATCAAAGAATCGCACCGGGCTTATATGCGTGCAGCATCCGACCTTGACAAAGGCATCAGCATCAATCTTTTTCCGGAAGGGACAATACATCACAACGGACCAAGGATGGGTCGTTTTAAAAACGGACCGTTCCGGCTAGCCATTGAAAAACAAATTCCAATTGTACCTGTTACGTTTGTGAACAACTGGCGCCTGATGCCGGACGATTTTTACAGGCGTGTCGGGCATCCCGGAATTGCGAGAATTGTGGTGCATGAACCGATTGAAACGAAAGGGATGACAGACAAAGACCTGGAAAGTCTTAAGCATATTGTATATGAGAAGATTTCAGAACCGCTCAAGAAAGCATACCCTACTTATTTTAAGGCTGGTCAATAGGAACAATTTTCCGTGCCTTAAATAGTTTGAATCAAAGGCAGATCATTCAACTTTTAGAATGTTACTGGCAATTGGATATTCACAGAATGACTAATCAACTCAACAATTCTATTATTTTCTTTGATGGCGTTTGCAATCTGTGCAATGGCTTTGTACAGTTTGTGATCAGGAGGGATAAATCGGCGAAATTTAAATTCGCCTCCCTTCAATCTGCTGCAGCTGCAAACATGCTGAAACCTTTTGATTTTCCTTTGGATGAATTAAAGACAATTGTTCTTGTTCAGGATGGGAAAATTTTCCTCCGCTCAAGGGCCGTGCTAAGAATTGCTTCACAACTTGGCGGAGCCTGGAAGCTGGCAGCAATGCTGTATATCTTCCCGTCATTTTTCAGCGATGCTGTTTACAATCTCATTTCAAAATACCGGTACAAACTTTTTGGAAAAAAAGATTCATGCATGATTCCAACTCCGGAATTAAAATCCCGCTTTGTTGAATGA
>JAPLDB010000062.1 GCA_026391975.1 Bacteroidota bacterium
GCCGAACGCTGCACCATTTTGGTTCATCATTGGATCAAGGAAACCTGAAGCAAATACTACTGCTGCGCCGCCACCAAGGGTGGAAAGGTCAGCTGTGAAAGATGCTACGATCGTTGTATTGTCACCGCCCGGAGTTACATCCAGAATATAACTTGAAGCAGGAACGGTAAGGTATCCGGTGATGTCGCCATAAGCTGCATTGTCAACTAAGGTTGCAACGTTTCTTGCGATTACATCAACTGTAGGTGCATCACTTGAACCGTGCACTGCTCTGAAGTCAACATCAGTTGTAGTTGCTGCTTCACGCATGTTGTTCTGAAGGAACAAAGTGAATGCTGTGCTTCTGCCATCAGGATTAACTGCGAAGTTAGATGGGTTCAATACTCCGTTAGCGATTGCTACATAAGTTTGACCGTTCATCAAAGTCACCTGGAAATTTTTCAGTGTGTCATTTACTGAAGTACTTGTACCGGGAGCAACGCCGATGTTCAGTTCTACTCCGGCAGGAACATCAATATAAGGAGTCGCTGTGCGGAATGCGAAATTATCAAGCAACAGTGCGCCGTTTACATATACGTCAACACTTGCAGCTCCGGGATCAGCAGCATTGTGGATCACCTGTAAGCGAGCCGTGCTGGTTGTAGGGAATTCAACTACTGTTCCGTTTGGAAGAGCTGCCCACAATCCGAACGCTGCACCATTTTGGTTCATCATTGGATCAAGGAAGCCTGAAGCAAATACTACTGCTGCGCCTCCACCAAGAGTAGAAAGGTCAGCTGTGAAAGATGCTACGATCGTTGTATTGTCGCCGCCCGGAGTTACATCAAGGATATAACTCGAAGCAGGAACGGTAAGGTAACCGGTGATGTCGCCATAAGCTGCATTGTCAACTAAGGTTGCAACGTTTCTTGCGATGATGTCAACTGTAGGTGCATCACTTGCACCATGCACTCCGATGAAATCAACATCTGTTGATGAAGATGAAGCATTGCGGATATTGTCCTTCAGGAACAATGTAAATGCAGTGCTTTTGCCATCAGGATTCGATGCAAAGCCTGACGGATTCAAAACGCCGTTTGCGATTGCAACATAGCGTTGTCCGGAAGCCAGCATCACTGAGAAATTTTTAAGTGTATCATTCACACTTGTGCTATTTCCGGGAGCAACACCAATTTCCAGCATTACACCTGAAGGCAGGGAAATGAATGGAGTGGCTGTTCGGAATGCAAAATCGTCAAGTGCAAGGGTGCCATTGACATAAACGTCCACAGTCGCTGCGGCAGGATCTGCTGCATTGTGGATAACCTGGAGCTCTGCATTTGCAGAGGCGGAATGCGTTATCATCGCGCTTCCGGCTAACATAAATAAATGTTTGAGTACTTTTTTCATTTTGGGTAATAGTTTAAGGGATTAGACTTTTTGTTTGTAAATAGGAATAACATACCCGAATGCTTTTTGTTTAACTTTTAATGAAAATAATTAAACAATATTATTTTGTTGAATTTCAGGCGATTCCCGGCATTGATTTTGAAAAGAAATCGCAAAGGCGTTCAGAAAAGGTTAAACAAAAAGCCTCTATGGACATTAAAGGCCAGGGTCAAATTCTCTAAAATATCGGGATTTGATACTTGTAAGACCAGGATCAGCAGATCCAATAAGGCATAGGAAAATATTCCCCTTCGCATCGTTGAGGAAATCGCAAATTATCGCCGCTATTTAATGAGCAGTTGAAAAAAAATAATCAATCACTACAACCCTTGCCTGTTCAGCCATTGCAATGAATATGCTGCCACTTCATTCCATCCATGGTCAATAGCCAATGAGTGCCCGCGGCCTTCAAATAATTTGAAATCAGTAACTGCCTTTGACTTTGCATATTTTTTAAATGCAGCCATTGACAAAAGTGGCGGAACGATGTGATCCTTTTCACCGGCAGTGATAAGCAACGGACCGCGATTTTCATTTGATGTATTTACCCTTGTTTCAGAATTCGGATTCAGGGTGGCCATTGCAACCTGAAAAAGCGGACGTGCGGGTGAAGGAACCGTACAGCGGTCATAAAGTTCCCTGGCTTCGGTTTCAGGGAGCGCATTTGCAAATGCATACCGGAACTGCGGATAGGTTAGCGAAATTGATTTTTTAAGGTTGAATGGATTGCCCAGTACCGGAAGCGATGCACGCAGCGCACTCAATGGCAATTGCCACACACCTTGTATCGGTGCAGGATCAATGGCAACCGCTGCTGCTCCCAATCCCCTTCCCAGCAAATTCTGTACAAGCAGTCCGCCGAAGGAATGGCCGACCAGGATTGGAACCTCTTTCAATGCTTCAATTTGCCTTGCATAATGGTCTGCAATGGATTTCACGCCATAATTGGCCACAGCCTGAGGATTTGCACGCCATAATTCAACTGTTTCACCGTCGCCGGGCCAGCCGGGATTGAGGACCTGATATCCGTGCCCTGAAAAAAATTTCATCCAGGGTTCCCAGGTATTTGAATGCATCCACAATCCGTGAATGAATAGAATAGTTTTTTTTGTCATGATGTTGTGCGAATGCAACATCGAAATTATTCTTTTATCCTTCGCCGCCAAACAATTTAATGAATCGCACAGAAATTATTTTCCATGACCTGCCGTATGAATGCCACCTGTGAAGTAGTGTGGCCGATATTTGCATAAATTCAATTTACAAAGAGCTGAGAAAATGCAAAAATGATAACAAGGAATGCGAATCTCATCCGAAAATTTATTTTTAATTTAAAATATTTGGCGAATGCTGATCCCGGGAATGATGCAGAAAAAAAAACCCGGGATCAAACATTCATATTCTCTTTTTGGATTCACCGATCATTCAGGTGCTCACAAAATTTTGTTATTGAAGCACGACTCTTTGTGAAACAACCGCTGTTTCAGTTTCAAGAACAAGCATATAAATTCCGCTATGTAACATCTGTACGTCGAAAACGCCATCGTAAGTACCCGTATTTTGAGACGCAGAAAAGAGCGTCTGTACTTTGTTCCCGATGATGTCGAAGAGGTGGATGTTGACTTTTGTATTGTTCAAAATTCCATATTGAAATTTCAGCACTGACGTTGCCGGCGAGACTGCTGTTAAATGCAATGACCCTGATTTCGAAACATCAGCAATTCCCGAACTGCCTGCCACAGTAAAATGTCCTGTCATCCCCATGGAAGCATGAAATGTGCAACTATAATTGTAACTGCCTGCAATAACGGGGACATAGAGAAAAACCGTAGAATTGCTATTGATCGGCGCACCCCACGGTGTGGCACCCACGGGAATTGTGCCCGATGTCGTGTTGTGATTGCCGCCATTATTTTCCCATATCCATATGATGGTATCATTTGCGGCTATCGTAAAATCAGAGGGAATAAATTCAAAATTCCTGACGTTCACATTGACAATAGCTGCATTTGAATTGATGCTACCTGCAGCGGCAATGAATGCAACGATACAAAAGGAGTAAATTTTCTTTTTCATTTGATTTGGTTTTAAAATATTGAATTGCAAATAAGGGGCATCTTAAGCCCGAATGCCAAAAGAAATGGCCCAATGGGGTTAAAGACTGTATGAACAGGAATTATGACAGGCTGAAAAAAACTGAATTTGAAAAAATAGTGAAACTGAATTCTTAATTTTAAAAATTGTCGGGGGCAGGTGTATTATTCCCTCCATCCACCACAAATTTCCATTTACCATCCGCTTGCTTTTTCCAGACGGTATAGTAGAAGCCATAAAATGTTGAATCTTTTGTAACAAATTTCCAGTTGCCAAGGGTGTAGCCCATCTCACCGGATTTTGCCGCTTCTGCTCTGAATGGTTTCCAGGTAATCGCCCTTGTATCTTCTTTACCTGCCCAGTATTTTATGAGGTTCTCTTTTCCGATCACAGGAAATTCTCCTTCTGATGGCTTCACAACACTATCATCGGCATAAGCAAGTAGTGAAGCATTAAATCCTTCACTGGTTGCAAGGTCACTCATTGCAAGATCTGCGCTGATGATTTCCTTTTTTGATTGTTCACTTAAGTCTATTTGTTTTGTCGTGCAAGCTGAAAACAAAACCAGTATGAATAATATTTTTTTCATTCAGTCAAGGGATTATTACCACAAGTTATGAAAACTATTTGCATTTTAGTTAATTGCGCAATAGCAATATCTAATTTTTCCTCACGCAAAGGCGCAAAGACGGCAAAGGGGAAAGTTAATCTTATATTACAGATATAATTGGATTAATTTGAACTGAGTAATGGTATCAGATATCCCTTGGCGAGCTTAGCGCCTTTGCGTGAAAAACATTTAGGTTCTGAAGTATTCATGATTGAATTCGCGATTCCGAAATGGATCCAAATTCAAACTGCATCTCATTCAGCTTTCTATACAACCCGTTATGACTCATGAGTTCAGCATGTGTTCCGCTTTCGCTCACAATTCCTTTGTCAATCAGAATGATTTTATCTGCATTGCGGATTGTTGACAGCCTATGTGCAATAACAAAAGAGGTACGTCCTTTCATCAGGTTCTCCAATGCATCCTGCACCAGCTGTTCGCTTTCACTGTCGAGCGACGATGTTGCTTCGTCAAGAATCAAGATTGCAGGATCTTTCAGTATTGCCCGCGCAATTGCAATGCGTTGTCTTTGCCCACCGCTGAGTTTAATCCCCCGCTCACCAACAATGGTTTCGTATTGTTCCGGAAACCGTTCTACAAATTCATGCGCATTTGCTTTTTTAGCAGCAGCAAGAATTTCTTCATCGGTGGCGCCCGGTTTTCCGTAGGCAATATTTTCTTTGATGCTTCCTCCGAATAAGATCACATCCTGAGGAACAAATGCCATTTGCATTCTTAACTGTGATAAGGGAAAATCTTTTGAGGGACGCTCGTCAAAATTGATTGTGCCATTATCCGGTTCATAGAATCTTAATAGCAGAGATGCGATTGTGCTTTTTCCTGCTCCGCTCGGACCCACAATGGCAATCTGTTCTCCATTTGATGCGGAGAGAGAAATGTCTTTTAAAACAGATACATCTTTCCGGCTTGGGTAACTGAATGCAACATGATCGAACCGGACGCTACCTTTCAGTTGATGTGCCGGTTCAACAATGGTTTGCTTTATTTCTACTGCCTCTCCTTCGCTACGCAAAATTTCACGTATGCTCTGTGTGGCGCCAAGTGTTTTTTGCAGTTGCCCGAACATATCGGCAAATCCCGCAAAGGTTCCTCCCACGAACATTGAAAAGATCACAAACATGGTGAGTGAACCAATCGTAAGTTGACCGTTCTGGATCATTCCCGCTCCATACCACATTACAAATGCAATTGCTCCGAAAACACTGAAGATCATGAATGAAACAAAGGCGCCTCTGTATCGTGCATTGCTGATGGCCGTATTCACCACGGCATAAATACTTTTTACGTATCGACCTATTTCATAAAACTCACTTGTGAATGCTTTAACCATGGAGATCCCCTGGAAAGTTTCCTGCACAATGGTTCCGCTATCGGCAAGCTGGTCCTGAACCTTGCGTGCCATCTTTCTGATCCTCATGCCGAATACTACTGCCAGCACCGCAATGACGGGAACCACAGAAAGCATGACCAAAGCAAGTTTCGCACTGATGATAAAAATAAAAGCCAGCCCGATCATCAGCGTAAATATTCCACGAAGAAATTCTGCAAGGGTAAAAGAAATCGCATCTTGTATCTGTGAGAGATCGGAGGATATTCTGTTACTCAACTCCCCTACTCTCTTCTCTGTAAAGAAACTCATGGGCATACTCAATAATTTACTGTAAACATCTCTGCGCATATCAGCGAGTGATTTTTCACCTACTTCTGTGAGCAGGTATACGCGCATGAACGAGAAGATTGTTTGTACTCCGAGCTGCAAAAATATCAGCATCAAAGTCGTGTTCAGGCTCCAGTGAATATCCTGCAGGTTGAATCCGAATTTGGAACCCATGCTCCCGGCCCCAGGCAAGGTCGCTCCCGGGGAAGCAGCGTCAATCATTTTTCCGAGAAACAATGGGAATAAGCTTGTTGTAAATGCGGATAGCGCAATAAAAACCAGGCTCAGGATAAATTTGCCGCGATATGGTTTTAAGTAGGTAAAGAGGATCAGCGCCTGTCCCAGGCTCTCTTTCGAGATCTTCACTTTAGGTGTTTCATCCTTAAGTTTTCCACCGGATGTTGAATTATTTCTGCCGCGCGCCATATTTGTTCTTCTCTTTAAGTCTGCAAGATTAAGGGTTTCCAGACTAATAATTATTGATTGTATTTACGGAAGACGTGGAATGGACAAAAATATTTTAGGAGGGAAAATCTACGCTATTTGTTTGGGGAAGAAGAAAAACGGTGGCATTCAAAGGATAGCCCTCCGTGCATCCCGGCATGCTCTATGGTTTTTCTTTCTTGAATTTACCGGAAAGATCTGGGTCATCCACAATACAGGAACAGCCACAGAGCACACATAGATTCACAAAGAGAAAAAAACCCGAACAGCGCATATTTATTGGCTTTCCCAGGGCCCATAGTCCTAAAATTTTTATTTCTCAGCGAAAAAATCATAATTTAGCAACCAATAAAAATGATCGTCAACCATTAAATAAAACAACATGAAAAAAATTGTACTAGCGTTCGCAACGCTTTTTGTCATCAGCATTGTATCGTGTCAGAAAAATGAAAACGAATCTGCTGAACCCGCATCACAGGGAGAAGTTCTAAGACTCAAACAAAACCCTGTTGACGAACCCATTGGCACACCGCTGTCACAGATCGTCATTGATAAGAAAATCAAGAACACCCTGGAAACAACACACGATTTCAATTGGGAGAACATGAACCTTACCTACCTCTGGAGTGCTGCGCAATATGGCAACCATGCAGTTGCTGTAGGCTATAAAACGCTGGATATTACGAATATTGATCCTATCATCCATCAGGTAAAAGTGCGTGAAGGAAAATTCAAAGCTGTGCATGATGCGATTATCAGCCTTGTGGTAACGGAGGTCAATAAAACAGCGGAACCCAAAATAACTGCAGCAGATATTATCATTGAAGACGATGCAGTTCTTCCCATCATTACATTTAATTTGACGGATCGTGCTGCAATTACCCGCCTCTACAATCTGGAAAATGTACGCTACATCGAACCGCTGGACTACAATCCACAAGACGTTGAACTGAGAATGGAATCAAGTTCAGGTTGCAGTGGTTCTTCATATGCGCTCAATGCTGCCGATTATACAACAACTACTCCGGGTTGTTTTGTTCCCTGGAATTACAACAACCTCAACATTCCTGCTGCATGGAATACAGCACAAGGAGCCGGAATTAAAATCGGTGTGATCGATGCAGGCATCAGTTCAACACAATCCTTACTTGGAAGTCAGTTTACCAATGGGCTTTCTGCAGGGAACAGAACAATTACAACTGATTATACAACCGGCAGTTCAGCATATACCACATGTGCACATGGCACATCCATGAGCGGACTTGCTGCAGGCCCACGCAACAACCAGAATGCAACCACAGGCGTTGCTTATCAGGCAAGCCTTCATTTTATTCATGCATGTGATGACGTTGTGCTTGATGCTTCTTCTGAAAGAACCGGCGTAAAAAATGCCTGCATTAGAATGGGAGATATGCCCGACCTTCAAATTATCAGCATGTCTGTAGGTACTCCATTTGGAAGCAGCGTTCTCAAAGACGGCGTTAACTATGCATACAACAAAGGAAAAATGGTTCTTGCTGCGGCTGGGACATCCTTCAGCTGGACTTCCTGGTGGGGTGTTATTTATCCTGCGGCATATTCATCCTGCTATGCAATCACAGGAGTGAATGAAAGCGGCTCAACATGTGCCGATTGTCATGACGGCAGCCAGGTGAAATTTACCATTCCTATGGAGCGCAATGGAAATACATCAAGGAATTCTCTTTCTCTGCCTCTAAGCAATACAACTCCTTCATATATCGGCGGAAGTTCTGCAGCTACTGCTACGATGGCAGGTATTGCAGCTTTGGTTTGGTCAGTGAAACCGTCATTAACCCGCCAGCAGGTGTATGACATTTTGAAAAATACTGCACAATATACCAGCAGCACTTCCAGTCATGGCTACGGAAATCCGAATGCCTCGGCTGCTGTGGCTCTTGCCTTAACTTATTGATCAATTCATCGAACGCAAAAAAACTCCGGGGAAATTCTCCGGAGTTTTTTATTTCAAATCTATATTGATTTCTGCCGTTCAGGGATGTTCCTCCTTCCGGTCCACTGGACTCCTTATGGAGCTTTTTATTGTCCGACTTTTCCGGTCAATGTAAAACACAGCAATTAAGCTGAGTCCACATGCGGTGATGATTAGAAAATTGATTGTGTTCATAGCTTATACATCATAATTAAACCTGTATAAACAATGATAAGGATCAATTCTGTCGAAATTGTGTCCGAAATAAAGAGGTTTATATTTTCATGCGAAAACCCTGCATTCCTTCAGCAGTAGGGCTTCCAAGGATACAAAAGTGTAAGATGATCTGTTTTATTTATTCTTCAGGAAAACTATAAATTATAACGAAAGGTAAGCGATTCGCCTGTGACCTTCAGCGACAAAGAAATTCCATGCGGAACTTTTCCGCCTTTGAAAAATTCAAAAAAATGTGTCAATCCTGTATGCAGATGAAATTTCAAACTGCAATTTTCATTTGATGCGGAAGTTTATTTCGCGCCCTTGTTTGTCTGGTCTTTGGTGCTGGTATAAAACACGACACCCAAACTGACTGCACAAATAGAAAGGATTAATAGATTAATTAAAATCATTGGTATTGATGAATAAAAATTTTAAATACTGAGGCAAAGATACGGCGATGCCATAGCCAAATCAAGCATTAACAATAAAATAACAATTTAGCCACACGGTCTGAAAAGGCCTGTTAATGGGGCTTTTGGGGGTTATTAACGTTCAAGTAGTCATTTACCATACCATCCGTTTGTATTCACCACTGCTGGTTTGGTAACACAGAAGAAAGGTGGATGGGGGAATTCGGTTGAACTTAAATCCGGGGTTGGGTTCACAAGTAAATTGATGCAAAGTCATGACACCACAACATAGAAGGACACATAGCGAAATTGAACCCTTGCCGTCACTCCACCGTGAATATCGAAGAAATTACTTCCCCGGTTCCTGTCACCATTCTCAAAAAATAATTTCCCGCTTTCAACTCATCCTGTTTCAGAATTTTTCTTTCGTAAAATCCAGGCTTAGCATTTTCTTCATGAAATATTTTAACCGCCCTGGCCCATTGATCATAAATGATTATGTCAAACCGGCTTGCCTGAATCAACCGTACACTAAAGCTAACTTCTCCCGTTGAAGGGTTTGGAAATAACTGAAGCTGATAATCCTTGTCAATAATCTCTGCTATTCCAATCGACGGCGCAAAATCAAATTGTGCATACACCGGCAAATGATCTGCAGCACAGTGCAAAGCTTCTGCAACATTTTGTGGCACTGCAGTATTGGGCTGAGCATTGATTGAATCACCATAGTGCTGTCCATCATTTCCTACAGGCGTGAGTGATCCGCTTTGATATGTGACCCTTCCCGGACTGGCAACAGCATTTGAATATAAGATCAGGTCAAACCTGTCATCAAGCCCGCCTGTTGAGCCGCCACCGAAGCTGCGCACACGAGGTGATTGTGTGTGGTAATCACTATAAACAGGATTGTTCCATATGCCCGGCATCGAAACAGGATCAACAAAATTTCCATCTGATGTACTATCAACTTCAAGCAGCCGCTGGTAACCGGCTTCGTAGCTGCCATAAAAATTAAAATCACCGCAGATCAGAAAATCTGTTCCATGTAAAAATGCATTGGTCACCTTGCGAACGCTATCAGTCTCCGCCAGACGCAGTGCTTCATTCACTGCACCGGAAGTAGCCTTCAGATGGCATGAAAAAATACGGATGGTATCATTGGTGGAAATATGAATGAGCGTGAATAAGTTGATATCACGCAATGCCGTTGAAATGGGAATGTTACTGATGAACCTGAAGCAGGAAGTACGGTAAAAAATACCATTGTCTGTATCATAACCATTAATGAATGTTCCTGCATTGTATTGTGATCCATTGGCATTCATCACCGATTGAAGAAAAATAGAAACGCTGTTACTCGCTGAGTTTTCCTGCGTTACTAAAATATCCGGATTGACATATTGGATAACAGCGCGGTAACATGGTAGTCTGGTGGTTGTATCTTCTATGATGTTGCTTTGCGATGGGAAATTGAGCAGGTTCCACGTCATGATACGCACAGTTGTATCGCCACAGGAAGATGACGAAAAAACAACAACAGGGAAAATCAGGAACAGAAAGATGAAGAAAAAAACACCCCGCAGGATTGTAAGCATTGGGACCAAAGGTATAAAACAGGAAGGACTGAAATTTCCTTATCAGGATTCATTTCTCTCCAGCAACACAACGTTTTCAACATGGCTTGTTTGTGGGAACATATCCACCGGTTGAGATTTTATGAGACTGTATTTCAACGAAAGGTTTCTGATATCACGCACCTGGGTATTTGGATTGCAGCTGATGTAAACAATGCGCCTTGCTCCGGATTCAAGTAGTTTTTTAATTCCATCCCTGTGCATTCCTGCCCGGGGTGGATCTGTAATGATGACATCGGGTTTTCCAAATTGGTCAAAGATTCCTGCTGCCAGCATATCCTTCAGGTCCCCGGAAACAAAAGAGACATTTTTTATTTTATTAATAGTGGCATTTATTTTCGCATCTTCAATTGCCTGTTCTGCATTGTCGATGCCGATCACTTTTTTTGCGAGGTGAGAAACAAACAATGCAATGGTTCCCGTTCCTGTATAGAGATCGTAAACGGTTTCTTCACCCGTAAGTCCTGCAAATGAGCGCGCCAGTTTATACAGTTCCTGCGTTTGCAAAGTATTCGTCTGGTAAAAAGAAGAAGGCCCTGTTCTGAACACAAGATTCTCCATTTTGTATTCAATGAATTCTTTGCCGGCAAAATGAATGTGAGGAGTTTCAGACCGCATACCATCCTTCCGCGGACGGATGGTATAAAACAATGATACCAGCGACGGGAAATTCGATTTTAGAAAATTCATCACTGCTTCGATCTTATCCATTTCATCATTTCCAAAACCAACAATGGCCATTACTTCACCACCATCACCAAACCTGATGGTAAGCGTGCGCAAGAATCCTGTTTCATGCCGCACATCATAAAAGCTGAAATCATTTTCCAAAGCAAATTCCCTTAGCCCTTTCATTACTTGTACTGCAAATTCGTCTGTAAGGAAACATTCTTCAATGTTCATAATCCTGTCGTTGTTTCCCTTCAGTACAAAGCCACCGGCTGGACGCCTGTCTCCGTTTTTGTCATTGAGTTCGACTGGCGACATCCACCTTCTGTTGGAAAATGTAAAGGTGACCCGGTTGCGAAAATGTTTTTGGAGCGGCGAAGCCAGGATGGGCATCATTTGGAAATGCTGATCTCCTGCTTTTAAAAATAATTGTTCGATCTGTTGCTGTTTGAATTTCAGCTGGTCATCATAGCTGATGTTCTGCCACTGGCATCCTCCGCAATAAATAAAATGTTTGCAAAATGGATCTATGCGGAGTGCTGATTTCTTCTTCAACGAAAGAATTTTTCCCGTTGCCAATGTTTTATCTTTTGGAAATGATTTGACCACCTGCACATCAGCCACATCTCCCGGAACACCTTTGTCTACAAAAACTTTAATGTCATGGTGCATTCCAAATGGAATACCATTGGCGGTCAGGTGAAGGATCTCAAAATCGGGGACAACAATGCCGGGCACTTCAATGTATTTTAGTTCAATTGCTTACTGTAAAAACAGAATTGGGTGCAAATGGAAAGCGAGAACTACAAATGGTACATGCAGGGATTTCGCTGATCAGTTTTTTCATCAACTATTTCCATGCTTTAACGATCAGTCCGGTTCCGGTTGGATGTTTCATATTAGTATCGAAATAATTCAGCACGAAAGAAATCGGGTAAGCGATCACATAATAAAAAGGAAGGATGATGAAAAAGAGTTTACAAACCCCGAGCATCTGAATCGGGTATTTCATCGACAACCGCCAGGCAATTTTTCCGGGAGCACCGTAGGAATAACGCGCTTCAACTTTTGAAAATCCCGCCCTGCGCAGTTTGTCTTCAATGTCTTTGATGTTGTAACCATCGCGCACGTGCTCTTCGATGAAAGAAGATTCATCATCGCCATGCACATCGCTTCCGCCCTGGTCGCTGGGGGTAGAGATCAGCAGCATGCCGCCTTTTTTCATGGACGCATGAAAATTCCTGAACACCAACTCATCTTCTAAAATATGTTCCATCACGTCTACCGAAAGTACAAGATCGTACGTGTCAGGTTTTTGAAATTTGGTGAGATCAGCAATTTCAAACTTCACATTTGTTGCGCCTATACTTTGAAAAAATTTGTTGCAATCAGCCACCTGCTCATCCTTTACATCAACTGCAAGGATGTTACATCCCTTAAACCGTTTCCACATCCAATAATAATATTGTCCATATCCCGAACCTGCATCCAGAATCTGAATGTTCCCGGGATTTCTTGACTCTTTGATCTTTTCTCTTAGCTCTTTGTGAACATGCCATGCCCTCAGCAGCAACAAATCCAGCAGGTTATAAAATAATTTACGCAGACCTGAAGAACGGTTGAAGACATTACCGAGGGAGCGTTTTATAGGATCGTATTGCATGATGCTGATTTAAAGATGTGCTGATTTGAAAATTTGAGGATGGGTTGATTTGAAGATGTGACGATGTGCTGATTTGAAGATTAATTGAAAACAGTACCGGATTTACATCATCAAATTTTCAAATCGGTTTATTTTCAAATCAGGTATTGGGGTTTTGCGGTGGCTGTGAATCCTTCAGAAGCTTTTCAATTTTCTCAACATAATCGAGAGAGTCGTCAAGAAAAAATTTCAGTGCGGGAATAATGCGCGCTTGATGGCGGATGCTGTCGCCAAGCCTTTTGCGGATCTCTTTGTTATGGGAATCGATTTCTTCCAATACCTTTTTACTATCAGGCATACCGAAAATGCTCACATATACTTTTGCAATTCCGAGATCAGGACTAACGCGCACGTTCGTTACCGTAACGAATGCTTTGCCGTAATAGTCCCTTCCATTGTGCTGAAAGATCTGGCCGATCTCCTTTTGAATCAATTTTGAATATTTTTCCTGGCGGGTGCTGTCCATTGGGCGAAAGTAACCTTTATTGGAAAGCCAATGAAACCTTCGGGAAAAAACAAGATTGCGATGCATTCTTCCTACTTTTGCTTTTTCTCAATAAACTCCTTACTGTGAACAGAAAAACACCCATTGCAATAGGCCTTCTTCATGCTTTTTTCTTGCTTTTTTCCGGCATCAAAGTGGTCGCCCAGGAAGCATTTATCCGACATACAAATCAAAGTATTTGGACCAATGGAGTGAAAAATTTTACGATACTTGGAGATAGCAGCTATGTATTGTTTTCCAATAACCGGGTAAACAGTTATTCCAGGCTTAATCTCAGCAAATGGAGTAAAAATGATACGCTTATCTGGAGCAAGGATTTTACCTTTGGCAACAGTGATTTTACGCCAGGACAAATGATTCCATCAATTAACGGAGGGTACATTCTCGCAGGAGGTCAAGGTGATTTGATAATCATGCGCACTGATTCTGCAGGTAATGCCTTGTGGACCAGAAACATTGACAATGGAAATAATGAATATGCAGACGGTGTTGCTGAACTTGCAAATGGTGATCTGTTTATAAGTGGTCACGGCCAGGATGCTTTCCTATGCAAACTTGATTCAACAGGAAATATAATCTGGAATAAGAAATTTCACCTCGAAAAAAATACCACCGATTGCCGTCTTGTAAAACTTAATACCGGATCAATTTGCTTGGCAGGAACTGTTGAATATAACATGAGCTATTCTTATGATATTTTTCTCACGTGCGTGGATACGGCAGGGAATATAATCTGGCACGAGGTGCTGAATGCAAAAGCAAATGAATTTATAAGCAGTTGTATGGTTGATGCCAACGGTGATATTCTGATAACAGGTCGAACTATCAAACAGCCTAACGGTCGGTACTTCCCTTTCATTTCAAAAGTAAGCAGCGTCGGTACTGTTTTGTTTTTCCATGAGTATAGCGATCCTACAGCATCTGTTTCCTTTAATGCAATTGTTTCCACTTCAGCAAATGATTACTTCGTTGCCGGAGATGTGCAAGACAGCATTGCCGGTATGAATAATTTCCAGGATCCGGTTTTAATTCATGTCAATGCAACAGGAGAGGTAATTTGGGGAACACGTTTTCTGCTACCTTTCAGAGAAACAGCATTGTCAATTCTTCAGTTACCGGGCAAGCATCTTTTACTCGGAGGAAGCAGCGACAATGCAGGGCTCACCGATATACTTGAAATTAAAGTAAAACAAAATGGAATTACTTCCTGTTCGCAGGCAGCATATACGTTGCATGAACGTGTTGTAGATGTTGAAACGGATTCTCCTCCTGTATCAGACAGCACATTTTTTTCGGGTAATACGCTAAACATACAGCAGTCAGCAAATACACCCGTCATCACAGTCAACTGTTCCGATACTTCACATGTAAGTGCATACTTTAGCTCCTTGGCAAATATTGTTTGTGCCGGAAGTACATTGACATTCACAAATCAGTCAACAAATGCTTTTTCATATAGATGGTATTTGAATGGAATATTGGCTGATACTTCAATCAATTTCAATCACACCTTTTCCTCTTCAGGAACCGATACGATCAGACTGACTGCATCTTCAGCAACTGATTCTTCATTTTATTATATGTACATACAGGTAGATCTGCAGCCTGTTGCAGGATTTACGGATAGCAGAAGTTTACTTCGGAATAGCTTTACAAATACTTCCATTGCTGCCACCTCGTTCCATTGGGATTTTGGCGATGGATTTACTGCCAGAGAAGAAAATCCATTTCACAATTATTTATCTACCGGAAATTATACCGTTTGCCTGGCTGCTTCCAACAGCTGTGGGAGTGATGTAGCCTGCCAGACATTGTATCTTTCTGATACTATCATGAGGAGATTCACACACTTGTACAGCGATCATTTTTATCATGTGATAGAAGATAATGACGGAGGATATATTTGCGTAGGAGAATTGGGATTCAATGCCCAGGTAGGTCTTACAAAAACCGATAAAGTTGGAAATGTAATATGGAGCAGACCACTTCCGATGCAAACAAATGTAACCACGGTAAAATCAATTGTCACCTGTTCAAATAACGGCTACGCTTTTCTTACGCAGGAATACAACACTCACCATTCAGCCATTGTGCGTACTGACAGCGCCGGTAACATTCTGTGGAGAAAAGAATTTTATACAGCATCGAATACGCAGGGATTATATAAAATGTGCCCGACCATTGATGGTGGATTTGCAATTGCAGGATTGGGCGGAAACCCTGCACCTGTGCTGATGAAACTGAACCGCTATGGGGAATCAGAATGGTGTTATAAATATCAGGGAGGCGCCAATGCCTTTTCCATTGCTGTTACAAGCACAAACCACTTTTTAATTTGTGGGAGATCAGCAACCGGAAATATCTATGTTATAAAAACGAATGCGCTCGGCCAGGTAGTCTGGGCAAAAGAATATGTGGATGCCAATGGTGATTCGCAGGGATACGCTGTGATGGAATCTGCTGATGGAAATTACCTCATCGCTGCAAACGGGAAAAGTCCGATTAACGTTCCGCTTGGAACAGATCTCTTGCTTTTCAAAACAGATAATACAGGAAGCATTATTTGGAATAAATATTTTGATATTTCTTACTTTGAAAATCCGGGCGCCATGCTGGAGGACAGCCGTCAGAATATTTTTATTTCTAAGGAATTCAACACCGATTTCGCGGATATTCTAAAATTAGATGCGGGCGGAAATTTATTAAAGGGAAACTACTATTATACTTCCCTGCCTTCAGAAACCCACTATGCAGGTTTGTCTTTGACGCGCGATGATGGAATCATAACTTGTGGTATTGAAGAGGATTATCCTTGTACCTCTTGCAACGGCGGATTGCTGATGAAGTTAGACAGTACTTTAGATGCGCCATGCAACAGCGTTCTGTCGGCAATCACCACCGGAAACAGGCCTCTCACTATAAACAGTGTAAATGAAATTGCGCAGAATGAACCGGCTGTAACTACCGGAATTTATTCCAACTTGTTTTATTCGATTGCCTCTGACACAATCGCTTGCTACCATGAGGTCGTTTACCCTGTTGCTGTACAGGATATTCAAACAACAGCAATCAGTATTTCCCCAAACCCGGCTTTTCCTTCTTCTGTGATTTCATTTACGGGAATTAAGGAAAAGTCAATAACCATTACGTTGACAAATATATATGGTATATCGATTTCCGTTTTCAATAAATTAGCTGGTACTAACGTTCCGTTGTCGATTCAGCTGCCTGCGTTGCATCCAGGAATGTATTTTATTACGATCAGTGGGAAGAAAAGCACTTTCACAAAAAAACTAATTGTGCGTGACTAATAATTGATTGAATGTTATTTGGAAATCTCCGTATTTGCTGATTCCTTTACCCCGTGAAAAACTACTTCCGCCTCCTCGCCAACATCAAGAACTACAAGAGCAACGTAGCACTCAACGTGCTCTTCAATGTTCTTTCCGTGGTGTTTTCGCTTTTTTCGCTGACGATGATTGCACCTTTCATGAATGTGCTCTTTAGCCAGGAAGCGCAATACACCTTGCAGCCCTGGAGCATGTCAGTAAAAGTATTGTTGAATAACTTCAACTATTTCCTCTCCGATTACATCGCTATTCATGGAAAAATTGAGGCGCTGGCTTTGATTTCTGTGATGGTGGTAATTATGTTCTTCATGAAGAATTTATTCCGTTACCTCGGACAATTTTTCATCTCTCCGGTACGCACGGGCATTGTGCGCGACCTCCGCAACAGGATGTATGAGAAAGTACTGAATCTCCCACTGAGTTATTTCAGCAATGAACGCAAGGGCGACCTCATCTCGCGCATGAGCAACGACGTTTGGGAAATCGAATGGAGCATTTTTCAGAGCATTGAAGTGATGTTCCGTGAGCCGCTTACGGTTATTTTGTTTCTCACTACAATGTTTATCATGAGCGCCAAGCTCACATTATTTGTGCTTATCCTCCTACCCATTGCGGGATTCCTGATCGGTGCCATAGGCAGCGGACTGAGAAAATCTTCTGCAAAAGCAAAGCACCAGATGGGCATGCTCATCAGCACAATTGAAGAAACCCTGGGTGGTCTTCGGGTGATCAAAGCCTTTGGCGCAGAAAATTTTTCCAAGAAAAAATTCGGAAAGATCAATGATGAGCATAAAAGATTCGAAACAAAATCCCTTCACAGGAAAGACCTCAGCTCCCCGATGAGTGAATTTCTGGGTGCTGTGTCGATGTCTGTGGTGCTGTACTTCGGAGGCAAACTGGTGCTCGACGGAAACGCCCTCGAACCCTCCGCTTTCATTGCCTTCATTGCTATTTTCTCGCAACTCATTCCGCCTGCAAAAACATTTACTGATGCGTATTACAATGTGCAGAAAGGACTGGCATCTGCCGAACGCATCAATAAAATCCTGGATGCCGAAATTTCGATCCGTGACAATGAATCCCCTATCCAATTGCAGGATTTCAATCATTCGATAGAATACAGGAATGTTGCCTTCGCTTACATCAAAGGTGATCTGGGTTGGGTGCTGAAGGATTTCAACCTGAAAATTGAAAAAGGAAAAACGATTGCACTGGTCGGACAAAGCGGTTCAGGCAAGACAACCATTGCAGACCTGTTACCTCGCTTTTACGATCTTGAGATCGGAGAAATTTTGCTTGACGGAGAAAACATCAAGGATTACCGCCTCAGCGACCTCCGCAAAATGATGGGTATTGTAACTCAGGAAAGCATCTTGTTCAACGACACCGTGTTCAACAACATTGCATTCGGAATGGAAAATGCCACGGAAGAAGATGTGATCAGTGCAGCGAAGATTGCCAATGCACACGAATTTATTATTCAGATGCCCGATGGCTACCAGACCAACATTGGCGACCGCGGGGGAAAAATGAGCGGAGGTCAGCGCCAGCGTCTCAGCATTGCACGTGCGGTTTTGAAAAACCCTCCGATACTTATTCTTGATGAAGCTACTTCAGCGCTCGATACTGAGAGTGAGCGTTTAGTTCAGGATGCCATTACGCGGTTAATGGAAAACAGGACGGCGCTGGTAATCGCCCATCGCCTTTCCACTATTCAACATGCAGATGAAATCATCGTGTTGAAGAAAGGCGAGATCATCGAACGCGGAAAACACAATGAGCTACTTGCGAAAAACGGGGAGTACAGGAAGTTGTATGATTTGCAGATGTTTGTGTGAAGTTGAAAACAGAACGCTGATTTGTTATGATGATCATTATCTGTTATGATAAAAACATCAGCGTAAATAATAAAAGATCATAACAAATCAGCGTTCCGGCTGTTCATCTCACCAATACAAACTTTTTTGTCTCTCTCGTTTTTTCATTCACCAACGAGAGAAAATAAAATCCTAAAGGCAGCGAAGTAAGGTCGTAAATCGTCTTTCGTGCGATTAAAGATGAAGACAACAATATTTGTCCATTGACATTAAGAATCTCCATTTCAGTCTTTGAAAAATTATTTTCCTGCGTGACAATCAACTTGTTTTCATTGAGATAGAAATTAAAAAGACTTTCATTGTTGATGTCATTCACTCCCATCGACACACAATTGTCATAGCTTTTCATTCCATCTGAGCGGAAATTGTCGAGGTAAAGGGCGCCTCCCCATGAAGTTCCTGTAACAGACACTTCAATATCTGCATCAGTAATCAGTATGCTGTCATGTAAAACAGCATTCGTAAAGCCTGTTGGAAAAGGAGGATCTTGGCCGGAAAGTCCGAGGTCGTTTACCTGTGCGTTGATGTTGATCTGGTCGTTGAATGCGCCGCCGGTAAAATCAGTGATGAGAAGGAGATTATACCAATGGTCCTGCTGCAAAGCCAGCACGGCAGAACTTGCTGCAGCAGAATAGCTGACGATCTGAATATTTCCCGTTCCGAGCACCGAGGCAATTACGTAATGATTGGGATCAGCATATGGCTTCATCCACAATGAAGTGGCCCTATCAAAATTGATGGAATTCAACTGTGTAGTATCATATTTAAAACAAATGCCGGTGATGTAGGAAACCCCAAATTGGCCCTTAAAGTGTGTGCAGTAAACAGCATTGTCATTTCCCCAGTTTTCAGTCTGAGGAGTCTCGAGACAACCTCCCGTGATACCGTTTGTTTGAAGCTGGTTCAATCCGGGTCCATTGTCAAAACGGTTTTGAAAGTCATTGTCCGATGTACTTATATAGTTGTTGAAGCTCACTGTCTCACTCACCATCTGGGCCGTTAGAAGACTGGTGGTTGCAAACAGGAAAACAATGAGGGGGAGAATGTCCTTTTTCATGGGATCGGGATTATGTTTTATCGGGTAAAAGTAGCAAAGGCAAGTCAGCCAACCACCTCATTTTCTAGCACATTTCTAGATTGTAATTTTACCGAAATATGGCCCAAAATCTTATCAACATTTTGCTTCCGCGGCGTCATTGCCTGATTTTCAAACCAAAATATTTTTCACAGCCACCTTTAGCATCCCTTCCTACGTAAACCAATCAAATTTTGCAAACGAACTTTTGAACACATTTTGTTCATAAGCGCCAAAGGCCTTGTCCTGTAAGGGTTTTATGGTTCATTTCTATTTGTCAACACATGTCGGTTTACAATTGTTGGAAAAAATTTCAGATAGTTCTTGCATAGCGAATTTTAGAAATGAATATTTGACCTCATCAATCGGGAAGAGTCCATCCCGAAAATTTCATAAACAGTAAAGAGAAAAAGATTTCTCGCGCAGGGTAAGGTTTAAAAAACTTTCGAATACGGGAGCAGGGAATTGTCTCCCCTAAATTTTAAAAAAACATACTTAGTATAAAATATCAAACTCAACTTAAAAACGAAAAACATGGCTGAAGTATTATTAGAAGAAAACAAAGAACGGTTCGTTCTATTACCTATTAAATATCCTAAAGTCTGGGAAATGTACAAGCGCCATGAGGCCAGTTTCTGGACAGCAGAAGAAGTGGACCTGCATGCCGACATGAAAGACTGGGAACGTCTGAGTGCCGATGAAAAGCATTTTGTAAAACACATCCTGGCATTCTTTGCAGCAAGTGATGGCATCGTAAATGAAAACCTGGCAGTAAATTTCATGAGTGAGGTTCAGATTCCGGAAGCCCGTTGTTTTTACGGATTCCAGATCATGATGGAGAACATCCACAGCGAAATGTACTCCCTGCTGATCGATACCTATATTAAAGACAGCGCAGAGAAGAAATACCTCTTCAATGCCATCGAAACCGTACCCTGTGTGAAGAAGAAAGCTGAATGGGCTTTGCGCTGGATTCAGAATGGATCTTTTGCCGAGCGACTGATCGCTTTTGCAGCAGTTGAAGGGATCTTCTTCAGCGGCAGCTTCTGCTCTATCTTCTGGCTGAAAAAACGTGGTTTGATGCCGGGTCTCAGCACTTCCAATGAGTTCATCAGCCGTGATGAAGGTATGCATTGCGATTTTGCATGCTTGTTATACAGCATGCTTGAAACGAAATTAAATCCTGAAGAAGTTCTTGCCATTATTACTGATGCAGTAACTTATGAGCATGAATTTGTTACTTCCTCATTACCGGTCTCATTGATCGGAATGAATTCAAAAATGATGTGCCAGTACATCGAGTTTGTTGCTGACCGCTTGCTGGGCTCTTTGGGACTTCCCAAACATTACAATTCAGCCAATCCTTTTGACTTTATGGAACTGATCTCTCTTCAGGGAAAAACGAACTTCTTTGAAAAGAGAGTAAGTGACTACAAGAAGCAAGGCGTAGGACAATCGAAGGAAGAGAACGTATTTAAAATGGACGAAGATTTTTAATAAGTATTAAACTATCAATATCGGAGAAATAAAAACCTACTGCGCTCACCCCTCCCGATAGCTATCGGGACTAAAGGGAGAGCCCCGCGCCTGGCACCCTTTAGGGACGGGGTGAGCGGAGGAAATTAAGAAACTTTTATTTTTAAACTGAGCATCAAATAATTACTACGTTTTCAGGAATAATATTTTTCACCTAACCAAAAACACAACACTATGTACGTTACTAAACGCGATGGCAGAAAAGAGCCGGTCAAATTCGACAAGGTCACTGCACGGATTCAAAAACTTGCTTACGGACTGAGCGAGCACGTGGGCACTTTTATTGTGGCACAAAAAACCATTGAAGGAATTTATGACGGAGTAACTTCATCCGTGCTCGACAATCTCGCTGCTGAGATCGCTGCATCACTGACGACCCGCCATCCTGATTATGCCTTGCTTGCATCGCGCATAGCTGTGAGCAACCTGCACAAGAATACCAAGAAGTCCTTCAGCGAAACAATGAGGGATCTCTATAATTACATTGATCCGAAGACGGGCAAAAAAGCACCGTTGCTGGCCGACGATGTATTCCACATCATCTGGGAAAACCGCGAACTGCTGGATTCATCCATCATCTACGACCGCGATTTCGGTTATGATTATTTCGGATTCAAGACACTGGAGAAATCATACCTGTTAAAGCTTAACGGACAGGTTGCTGAGCGCCCGCAACACATGCTCATGCGCGTGGCCATCGGAATTCACAAGAGTGATGTGGAAGCAGCCGTTGAGACTTATAATCTGATGAGTGAGCGCTGGTTCACCCATGCAACGCCAACATTGTTCAATGCCGGTACTCCGAAACCACAACTTTCGTCATGCTTCCTGTTGATGATGGAAGACGACAGCATCGATGGTATCTACAACACGCTGAAGAATTGTGCAAAGATCTCCCAAAGCGCAGGTGGCATCGGCTTGAGCATGCATAACATCCGCGCTACCGGTTCTTACATCCGTGGCACGAACGGAACATCGAACGGCATTGTACCAATGCTTCGTGTCTTTAACGATACAGCACGGTACGTTGACCAGGGCGGCGGCAAACGCAAAGGATCTTTTGCTATTTACCTTGAGCCATGGCATGCAGATGTTTTTGACTTCCTCGATCTGAAAAAGAATCATGGTAAGGAAGAAAACCGCGCCCGTGACTTATTCTATGCACTGTGGATCTCAGATCTATTCATGAAACGTGTAGAAGAAGATGGAGAGTGGTCACTCTTCTGTCCGAACGAAGCACCCGGACTTGGCGATTGCTACGGAAAAGAATTTGAAGCCCTCTATACTCGTTATGAGCAGGAAGGCAAGGCGCGCAAAACCATCAAGGCACAGGAGCTCTGGTTTGCCATCCTTGAATCACAGATCGAGACAGGTACTCCTTACATGCTCTACAAAGATGCATGCAATGAAAAGAGCAACCAGAAAAACCTCGGTACCATCAAGAGCAGCAACCTCTGCACAGAGATCGTGGAATACACATCGAAGGATGAGATCGCTGTTTGCAACCTCGCTTCTATTGCTTTGCCTCGTTTTGTCATCAACGGCGCTTTTGACCACCAGAAATTATTTGACATCACGTATGTGATCACCAAGAACCTCAACAAGGTAATTGATGTAAACTACTATCCTGTAGAAGCAACCCGCAAGAGCAATATGCGTCATCGCCCTATTGGCATTGGTGTGCAGGGACTTGCTGATGCATTCATCCTCATGCGTTATCCTTTTGAAAGTGATGAAGCAAAGAAGCTGAATACAGAAATCCACGAAACGATCTATTACGCAGCCATGACTGCTTCCAAAGACCTGGCAAAAGTTGACGGAGCTTATGAGACTTA
>JAPLDB010000192.1 GCA_026391975.1 Bacteroidota bacterium
ATGAATGCAAATTATAGTTTTGATTATTATTATGTGGATCGTGGTTTCTATTTCGAGCAGGTTAAAGCATATCAGGCGAATTTCAAAAATGTTCACTTTGTTTACTTTGACGATTTTAATAACGAACCATTCCCGGTTCTGAAGGATATTTGCCGGTTCCTTGGTGTGAATGAAAATGTGAACTTCAGAAAAGTAAAACGCCAAAATGAAAGCGCTGCCCCGAGATCTAAGTCTCTTGGTAAGTTGGCTACCAGTGAAAGTGCATTAAAATTTAAATTGTGGTTTGCACTCCCGGATGTAATTCGGAATAATGTCAGGAGGTTATTTTCAAAGATGAACACAAAGAAGGCAGGTGTTAAGAAGATGAATCCATTGACCAGGCAGCAATTAATCGAAACGTATCGTGATGACGTCGTTGCACTTCAGCAATTGACAGGTCGCGATCTATCCGAATGGCTCAAGTAGCAATGGTAAAACCCCGGATAGCAATTGTTGATCATGTAGGAATAAAAGCAGGCATGGATTGCTATGACCTGGGTCTGTGTGAAGCATTAAATCGTGCAGGATATATTTCATCTGTATATTCTAATTTTTCCGACCCTGCTGATTCAACAAAAATGGTTTTCAGATTCAGGGTACATGAAAATCTGTTTTCAGTGATCCGTTTAATGAATGCTTACTTTAGATTGGCTTCCAAGATGAAAAACGCTGGCAGTGAATATTGTATCCTGCATGGTTTCAGGTTTGGTTTCTGGGAATGGTTCTTCATGCGAACTATTGCTAAGACTCGGGCAAAAATATTTCTCGTCGTTCATGATCCTGAAAGTTTGATTGGGAAGAAGACAAGGAATAATTGGAAAGCGGGCATGTTTCTAATGGCACATAAAATAATTGTCCACAACAAATATTGCAATGAGGTACTTAAAAAAGACCTTTCCGCTGAATTGGCAGGGAAGGTTGCTATAATCCCTCATGGAAATTATAAAGCCATATTTGAAAGTTCGGAGAAAGTTGAACAGTTCAGATTTGAAAATAATTTACAACAGGGGAAGAAATGTATTCTGTTTTTCGGACAGATCAAGGAGACAAAGGGACTCGATATATTGCTGGAAGCATTTGCGAAGACAGAAAGGAAATGTTACCTGTTAATCGCCGGCAGAATGAGGAGACATTCATTTGAAAAATATGAGTTCTTGATCAGCAAATACGATTTGAAGGATCATGTGAAATTAATTATCGGTTACATTACTCCTGAAAAAAGGAATATATTATTTCAGCTGGCCGATGCCGTTGTTATGCCTTATAGAAAAGTATATCAAAGTGGCGTTATGTTAATGGCTATGAGTTATGGAAAAGCCGTGATCGCTTCTGATCTGCCACCAAACAAAGAAATCATTTCGGACAAGCAAAATGGTTTTTTATTCAGATCTGAGAACGAAACCGAACTTGCGGCCGTGCTGAGGGACGTTATAAAGAATGACATTGCCCGTGAAGAAGTGGCCGGTCGGGGAAAAGCGTTTGTTCAGGAGCAATTAAATTGGAACACCATTGCAAGGGAATGGATAAAGCATTTTGAATCATGAAGCTGGCTATTGTTGGAAGCAGGGGGATTCCCGCAAGCTATGGAGGTTTTGAGACATTTGCAGAGGAGATCTCTCACCGTTTGCACGCCGGTGGAATCGATGTTACTGTTGTTTGCCAGCATTCGGACCTTCAGCCTGATAGATCTGATAATGTGAACCTGGTTTACTCGAGATATAGCAAGGCATTGAGCCCTTTAAAATTTTATCTTGATTCTCTTAGGAAGAAACCATTGAATACGAATTTCCTTTTGGTTTGCGGTGTGGGAGGTGCTGTCTTTTATCCGCTGTTAAATCTAAAGGGCTGCAAACTGATAACGCATGTAGATGGCAGGGAAGAGTTGCGGGGAAAATATTCCTTTCTTAAAAAAATGTATGTACGGATCGCCCAGTCATTCGCTGCAAAGTATTCCGATCATATCATTGCAGATAGTTTTGCTGTACGAAAATACTGGATGGGAAAATTCAATCTTCCGGCAGGCAAGGTTTCTGCCATAGAATTTGGTGCAAATTTCGTTGTGGCCTCCGATGAATCAATTCTCGATGCATTGAATTTGACATCGGGAAATTACTTCCTCGTTGTTTGCAGGATGGTTCCTGAAAATAACCTTGAAGTTATTCTGAAAGGGTTCCTGAAGTCAGGGAGCAAATTGAAGCTTGTTTTAGTTGGTGACCTTTCAGATAATTTTGGAAAATTATTGAAGAGCTATTCATCTGAGAAAATAATTTTCCTGAACGCTATTTACCGGAAGGCTGCATTGTTTACCCTTCGGAAAAATTGTTTCGCATATATTCACGGTCATTCTGTTGGCGGAACAAATCCGTCTCTGCTGGAAGCCATGGCGGCTGGGAATATCTGCATTTGCCACGACAATGAATTCAACAGAGAAACAACGGAAAATTTAGTTTTCTATTTCAGTATTGAAGAGGAGTTGGCAGACCGGATTAAGCAGGCAACGGTATTGAGTGAATATGAAAGAAGTAAGTATGCTGAAATAGCAAGAAAACGAATTTCGGATTATTACAATTGGGAAAGGATTACAGATGAGTACGTTGAACTATTTAAACGTCTTTGAAATATGGAGATGAATGAAGAATTCCATATTGAGACTGTTTTGGCGGCAGATGTTGCTTCTCTTTCTAAATTTTTAAGGGATGAGTATCCTGAAGGAGATATTGCAGATGAAAGATTTCTGCAATGGGAATAC
>JAPLDB010000084.1:0-14658 GCA_026391975.1 Bacteroidota bacterium
TTCTGTAATCCCACTTGGCAGTATCTAATTGAAAAGTCGTATCGATTGCATCGAAGTCATCTACAAAAACCATTTTCCATGAGGAGTCGGTAGGATTGAATTGCGCACGTGATTGAAATGATGAGAGCGAAAAGATAAGGAGAAGTAGTTGTAAAGATTTCTTCACCAGCTTGTATTTTAGTTGTAAGAGAAATTTTATGACGAATCAAAGGTACTGCTTTCTTTTTTTTGTGTCGTTCATTTCTTGCAGACACTTTCAAGTTGGTTGCACGGGTTGTCTATAACACTTGGTTATCCGAAAGTTTACAATCTAAACCTTCAGAATAGTTCACAATATCCAAAAATATTCGGCAAGTTGATAAAATAATCGGAGGCTCGTATTAACCCCCGAAGATGTTCAGGAAGTTTTGATAAGCGTTGATATTGAATTGTAAATTAATATATAATCCCCGGAGGTGACTTTATGTCCAACCCTCTACGTTAAAATTTCACCGCCACCCCTCCCATCCAACTCCTCCCCGCCTGAGGGTAATAAAAATTTTCCTGTACAAGCGAACCGCCGGAAACATATCCGTAGGTGTAACCATTGCTCTCATATATTTGATCGAACAGATTGTAAACAGCAAACCTCAATGTAATCTCTTTGCAAAAAGAAAAAGAGAAATGGTATTGAAGCAAAAAGTCATTCAGCAAATAAGCATCCAGCTTTCTTGTTTCATCACTTGTATTGTCGAGGTATTGCCTGCCTACATATTTTGTTGTGAGATCAATTGAAAGATTTTTCACCGGCAGCCATGAAATAGTTCCGGCAGAAATGACGGATGGAGAAAATGCAATGTCGGTGTTCCTGTGAGCTATGACCTGCTGTCCGCCGGCATCATAATCATCTACGTATTCGTTGAATTTTTTTATTTTGTTTTGACTCATCGTAAGGTTTCCGTTTACGGAAAGAGATTTCAATAGACTCCACCCGGCTTCAATTTCAACTCCCATGCGCGAGCTTTCAGGAACGTTCATCCTTGTATATTCCCCTACATCATTAATCTGCCCTGTAAGAATCAACTGATCCTTGTAATTCATTAAGTAAAAATTTGCACCAAGGCGAATACGGTCTCCGGAAAATTTATAACCCGCTTCTATGTCTGTCATCTGTTCTGACTTTGGGCGACTCGCTGATGAACTTTCAGTATAGTCTTTCCTGATAGGTTCCTTATTCCCAATGGCTATTGATCCATACACTATATTTTTCCTGTCAAGTTCAAAAGTGATCCCCGCTTTTGGATTGAAGAAATTGTGTTTTGCTTCCTGCTGTCCCTGCCGGAGTGATTCATCAAAACCTAAAAATGAATAATTAACCATGCGGTACTGTATGTCGGTAAAGAAATGCAAGCGTGGGTTCAATGAGTAAATCGCTTTTGCAAAAACATTGAAATCGTTCTTAGTAGCATCATTGTCGTTGTACACAAAATCCTTTGCACCATTGCTTGAAAATTGTGCCCAAATGATCTGATCGAAATGTCTTCCGGTGTATCGGTTGCCCGCACCACCAAAAGTGAATTGCAGTTTTTCTGTTTCATAAATAGATGAAAAAGTAAATCCGTAAAAATCATTGTCCAGCCATTTCTGGCGGATGAGGTCTGTAGAGGTGATCGTATCCGTTCCGATGATCACATCTTCCAATTTGTAATCGGAAAACAATTGCGCGCCTTGATATTCCTCATAATATCCTATCCCCTTTGTATAGTGCAATGCAGCATTAAGCATGAGATGTTCCGTTGCGGCAAATGAATAATGCAACTGGTAATAGTCCTGCCTGTAGTTGTCGGTTTGATTGTCATAGTAATGAATACCTCCGTTAGCATCATAATATTCTCCCGCAGGATTGTAGTTACGGTTAGTTTTCAAAGAATCTTCCGGAATTTTCAAAGAATCTTCCGGAATTCCATACCACGACTGGTACGTTTTTTCCTTCCCGCTGAAAACAATGGCGCGCAGCGTGCTCTTGCTTCCGTAATATCCTCCACTGAGGAAAAATGATTTCAGGTCTGAAGTTGCACGATCTACATAACCGTCAGAATTTATTTTCGACAGCCTACCTTCGACAGCAATTTTATTTTTTAAAAGCCCCGTACCGAAATTCAACGTGTTCTTCCATGTATTAAATGAACCATACGATTCACTGATGGTTGCAAATGGATCATGCGAAAGTGTTGATGAAAGAATATTCACGCTTCCGCCAAATGCTCCCGCTCCGTTGGTAGATGTCCCGATGCCGCGCTGTATCTGTATGTTGTCGACCGAGGAAGCAAAATCAGGAAGGTCAACCCAGTACAATCCGTTTTCTTCAGCATCATTGATTGGAATTCCATTGATGGTCACATTCACGCGTGTGGGATCGCTGCCACGGATGCGAATACCTGTGTAGCCAACGCCTGCACCGGCATCTGAAGTTACTACAGCAGAAGGAGTCATATTGAGCAGGAAGGGCATGTCCTGTCCCATGTTGTTTTTCTCCAGGTCAGTTTTGTTTAATGCTGAAAATGCTGTAGGCGATTTATCCGCTGCACGCGTAGCGGTAACCATCACTTCATCTGAAAGGTATGTTTTTGCAACAAGAAATATTTCCGCCTGCACATTTGGCAAAGGCATTTCGATAACCTTATTCTCAAATCCGATGTGTGAAATATGCATGCGGACAGGTTTTCCAGTCAGTTGCGGAAAGGAAAAATTTCCATCAGCATCAGTAGCAGCAACAAGGAAAGTTCCCTCTACTGAAACCACTGCTCCGGGAATTTTTTCTTTCGTGGAAGCCTCAATTACTTTCCCGCTCAACTGGGCGAGACAATTGCAGGCGAATAAGAGCAATGCTGCTGATAATAGACCTATTTTCATAGAAGCGTGTGCGATACAAATTCCCAAGGGGAAGAAATCGCATTTATAATGAGTTAAACAATCGTGCATACAAGAGGCATGCATGCACATCTAAAATATCGTTCTACCTTCAATCCCTACGCAGGTGCTGGCCTGATCAGGTTCTACGGGTTTGATCTCAGTCCATCGGCAGATAAATTGCTAGAGGACACCCCAAGAAGACAGTGCGAATGTAAGAAAAAAAGTTGGCAAAAAGAAAGAGGGCAATAAGCAGTTTGCAGGGAGCAAATAACAGCCAAAGAACCAAACCGTAGATTTTTAATCGAAGGAATTCCTCGCAACTATGCTGCGAAATTGCATCAAGTAATTAGCCACTAATTTCACGAATTAACACTAATCATTTATGTAACACACGAATTTAATTCGTGACAATTAGTGTAATTCGTGGCAAAATACTTAACGGTAATATTGTGGCATTCTTGTTTTTATAAGATTCCACCAAGCTTTGCTTTGAGGTGGATCATTCATTGCCAGCAAGACAGAAGGAAACACTAAGTAAAACCGGATTCCGAATTCTTTATTTTCTAATTATCCCACTACCAGGAAAATTGTAACTTGGCCGGAGAATTTTTAAGGGATACTTTAATTATAGAGGGATGAAAAAAATTTTGCTGATCATTATGTTGTTGTCTGTGTCGCTGTTGGCATCCGCCCGTCGGTATTATACTGGTATCGGTTTTCGTGCTGGAAAATTCAGCACAGGAGTTACATTCAAGCATTTTTACAATACTGACAATGCGACAGGAATACAAATCGATGCTATGTATAGTAATATGTCGGCCGATGGCTTTACACTTAAGGGCTATTATTTGAAGCAAATTCCTTTTAAAATCCCCATCATTCAACTCCCATTAGATTTAGTTTTGGGGGGAGGATTACATGCTGCATATTTCTCTTTTCAAAACGACAATGGCTATTATAAAAGAGTGAATGCTGATAGCATTTATCGGTATCCAAACTCAGTTGTTTCCATTGGAATTAACGCAACAGTACAAATTGAATATAGGATTCCAATAAAGAAAGTTCCGTTTACCTTTTCAATTGACTGCAACCCATTTTATGAATTTTATAAACGAGGTCCAGAGTGGCTTGATTTTGGGGCCTCATTGAGGTATGTTTTTTAGGAATTCAGGAAAAACCTTATTGATGGCCATCAGTGCATTTGAAAATCTTTCTTCTCCTTTTCCGCCGATTATTTCATAGTTGAATTTTCGAGCTTCCAGTTCCCGTTTATACCAGTCGAAAAAAAAACCCCTCCTGTGGGGATTTTCCCTTACATCGTCCTGCTGAAATGGAATGTCAGGAAGGGTTAGCAGAAAAAGGTCATACCGGTGCGTTTCTATCATTTCTTCTATCCACCCCGGTGTTGTTTTAAAAACATCTTCACACCACACTTTAGCAACAATCAATTCTGTGTCGCAGAACAATAACCTGTTGGCTGATCTTTTTAATTCGTTTTCTGATTTGATCTGCTCATGTGCACAATGCTCAATGTCGTCAAGCGTGTATTTTCTATTGATTGAAGAAATATAGTCTCTCGCAAATTCAGGAACCCATGAAGTCCGGAAATGCGCAGCAAGTTCCATGCACAGGGTTGTTTTCCCTGAGGACTCCGGACCAATCAGCGCAATTTTTTTTATACCATTATGCATTTAGAGCAATTTTCTTCTTCCACTCATTGTATCCTTTTAGGGCAAGCAGGATAAAGACAAAATAAAGTGCTGCTGTAAGGTGCAGATTCTTAAAGAAATACATTCCCACATAGATGATATCAGCCACGATCCAAACGATCCAGTTCTCAATTTTCTTCTTCGCCACCATCCATTGTGCAATGAGACTCATGGAAGTAAGGAACGAATCAAGGTAGGGTAATGAAGCATCTGTAACGGTTTTTAATACTGTGCCAATGATGAAGGTTGAAAACAAACAGAGCAGGACCAGTATAAACCAACTTCTGGCCTTAATTGGGGTTATATAGAATTCATTCAGTCCAGGTGATTTTTTCCATTGTATCCACCCATAGACCAGCAACAGTACATAGAAAACCTGCAGTATCGCATCTGCATACAGCTTTTCCCTGAAAAACAGAATGCCGTATAACCCAACATTGACAAGGCCTGCAGGGAAGCACCAAATATTTTTTCTAATGGTCAGCCAGACACCTGCAATTCCGGAAAGGGTTCCGAAAATCTCATAAAATGATAGTTCTTGCCCCCAGATTTCCATGGCTCAAATGTGCGTGAAGTTTATTGAGAAATCGATGTCTGATACTAATATATTCAGAAAGTAAACAGAATGTCTTGCTTAGTTTGTTTCCTCACTGCGAAGGTCTAATTTTTTACTTGTATTTAAATAACACACATTGAATCAGGAAAGCTTCCCGCCGGCGGCGTCTTTGCTGTCGGTATTTATTAAATCGATTGACGTTAAAATCAAGAAAGCGGAATACCGTGAAGTAACCAAACCCGTTTTTTTTAGTTTTATTTCGCCAAATAATGACTCACTCATCTGTTTTAACAAGGGAGTTTATTTTCAGGGGAAAGAGCAAACGCCTCTCAAGGAAGGCTCGTTCTATTTTATTCCCCGCGGCCAAAGGGTAAATCTTGGTACAGGGCCATTGTTAGGCAAAGATCCCGAAAACGTTGATACCTGGAAACATGACAGGATTAGTGAAGACTATACGAAACCGGTTAGTGCAAAAGGAGAATTGGAAGGAATGCCTAATTTGTTCAGTTTTGTTTCTTTTGAATCCATCCTCTACAATGCCTTTCCGTTCTTTCCATTGCTCGAACTTCCTTCATTTAACATTCCTCAGGACAATGAACTATCTCACCTGATGAGAGAAATATGCATCGAGAGTGAAGAGAACCGCTTGGGCCGGGAAATGATCTTGAAAAATTACCTGAATGAAATGGTTGTTCTGCTATTCAGGTATATTGAGTCGAAGCCGGAATTGAGAAAGCCAATTGAAAAACTGAACTACCTCACTGATGTCCGGCTGATCAGCATTGTAAAATACATCGAGGAGAATCTTGAAAAAGAGCTCTCCAATTCGGCCATGGCGAAAGTCGCCCATGTTTCTGATGATTATGTTGGCCAGTTTTTCAAATCACTTACAGGTCGTACACTACAGGATTATATTGAGAATCAGCGGCTGGATCGTGCAATGCAACTTTTAAAAACAATTCCCAACAGTGTGCAGGAAGTTGCGGCCATGGTGGGATTTAACGATGCTGCCTATTTCAGTCGTAGGTTCAAAATGAGGTTTGATGTGAACGCGAATGCCATTCGCCAGGGCAAAGTTCAGCTGACCTGAAAAGAGTGAATGGCATCAGCAATTTCTGAAATGATGCCGGGGTCTTTTTCAATATAATTACCGACAACAATAACATCAGCACCGGCAGTGCAGAGTTCAAGCGCTTTTTCCGGAGTTTTGATTCCGCCGCCTACGATCAAAGGCATATCAACATTTTTACTCACCGCTTCTATCATACTGCGGCTGATGGTATGACGCGCTCCGCTGCCTGCATCCATGTATAGTAACTTGAGTCCGAGCAATTCGCCAGCCCATGCAGTACTCACAGCGATGTCGTTTTTATCGTGGGGAATAGGAAGCGTATTGCTCATGTAAGTCACTGAAGTAAGGTGGCCGGGATCAATGAGCATATAGCCGGTAGAAACAACTTCAAGCGAACTGGTTTTCAACAATGGTGCTGCAAGAACTTGCTTGCCAATGAGCATGTCTGCATTGCGGCCACTTATCAGAGAAAGAAAAAGAATTGCATCTGCATGATCGCTGATCTGCATCGTATTACCGGGAAACAAAACCAGTGGAATTGAACAATGCTTCTTTAATACCTGAAGACAAGAGTCGAGAGAACTGTTCATGAGCAGGCTGCTCCCAACAAATAGGAAATCAACTCCAGCTTCTGCTGAAGCTTTAGCAATAGTTTCTGCAGCACGTTCATCGGTTTTATCCGGATCAACGAGGACAGCAAAAAGCTTTTTGGAAGTCTTCCTTGCGGCTTTGAGTTGTGAATAGATACTCATGGCTGCCAAAGATAGTGATTCTGAATAAAGCCTCGTGATTAAGGGTGGATCTTCGTTTCAACTAATGCTATGTCCCTAAAGATGTCACGCAATCCCGATAGCTATCGGGACGCAAAGGCGCGAAGTTTGATTGGATATTATTACCTCATAGCGTGAGACTTTTAAATTATTTATCCACGCACCACGTAATTAGCAAATCTTCAACCAGTTTATAATTCAACCCATACTTTTTCTGAAAATCACCCTTCATTATCGAAGCAGTCAATGATCCTGAAACGTTGAATTCAAATGGAGATACGATCAAATGTTCCTTAAAAATAAGTTCACCAATACTATGCATTTTAAAAAGCACTTCTTTTACTCCCCAGATGACAAATAGTTTTTCAAGATTATTTTTTCCGGTGATAAATTTTGCCTCTTCTTCAGAAACAAATTTGTGAGCAATTTTTTCAATGCGGGAATGAATGCGCTCAAGATCAATACCAACGGGGAATGAATCGGAAATGATCAGCCCGGCATATTCTTTTGTATGAGAAATGGAAATGTGTTCATCGGCATTTTCCAGAAATGGTTTCCCGGATTCATGGTAGCCGATGGAATAACCCCTGTTGAGTTTTTTCAATAGCATGCGGATGCAGATCCATTCTTTCTTCCGTGCCGTATGCGTGAATGAATTGACTTTTTCGATATCCCCTTCAGAAAGGGAGGCCAGCCTCATCAGCTCATCCACATCTTCGTCCATTTTCCAGATGGCTAAGTGAAAATCAAGTTGTTCTTCGTAAAAAAATAATGGCATCCTTGAAAATGGCTCCTAATTAACCACCAATTTAATTTGTGAATTGATCCCCCACCACCGCTTGTTTTCTGTCACTATATCTGATTCTATAATATAAGTTCCCTTTTTAAGTCCCGCAGTTGAAATGTTCAATCCTGTTACGCAATCAGCAGAGATATCTGTTTCGAAAGGCGTGCGAAGATTATCCCAGGTTATTAATTTTCTCTCATCCGAGAATACATGATAGCTTAATAAAGTTGAATTAGGGCTGTCGGGAATTGCAGGAATGAGGTTAGTAGAAGTATTTGAGATTTTTAATTTTACAATAACAACTGAATCGAAATTCGAAAAAACGACTGAGTCAACAGGTGAGATGGAAATGGTTCCGGCATTAAAAACGGAATCGGGAGCTGAAAAATATTGCTGAGATGTAGTGAGTTTACGATATCCTTTTGATGGAAAATTAAAATACGATTTTCGGATTTTGTTGTCGGAAGCATTGAACATTTGTATGTCCCATTCGGGACCAAGAAAATAATTAGGATTTGAAATAAGAGAATCACATGAATTAACATCTTGCAAAATGATGAAACTCTTTGCGGAGTCAGGATTATTGAATGATGAAAGCAGAAGAGTTTGAAATGTGACAGGCCAGGTGTTTCGAATATAGGTTCGGGGTACATTTTTATCTGAAATAATATATTTCTTTTCAGGAAAATATTTTCCATTTTCATTTAATCTGTCAGCATAAGCTATTTTAGAAGCGAAGTATCCATAATTCATTTCAAGCCGGTAGATGCAAAGAGAAAATGCGAGCAACAGAAACACCGGCAACACAAACTTTTCAGCACTTTTCCTTGCGATTGCCAGGGTAATCGGTATAAGTGCAGGAATGCCTCCCAGAATGAAATATTCCCCAAACCATATATTTGTTTCGTCGACTCCCTTTATTACACTAAAGAGGTAAAAAACGAAACACGTATAAAGAATAACTGCAGCTGCACTTACAAATTTTTTTCTGAAACGGAGCAAAAGGAATGAATAAAGAAATAGCACGATCAATTCCGGGAAAAGAGAACTGAAATAGTGTATGACAGCGACAAGGCTCTTTAATTTTTCCGGATGAAATATATAATCGCCAAGAGATGAAATGGAACTCAATTTGTTGTTTTCGTAATTGTCAAAAGGAACAATTAGTTTTCTGGCGAGAAAAATAACCGCGGCAAATAAAAACACTACAACCCAGTTCATTTTTCCTCTTTTGTCTGCATTGATAAACTCAAAGAGTATGATAAAGCCAAGGGCAAAAATTGAAACCGGATGAAAATTAATGGCTATCAATATTATAAGAAAAGCACCTGCAAAGATCATCCGGTTGTGTTTTTGAGAGGAAGAAAATGGCAATCCAAAGATGAGCAGGCTGGTTATGATCGATGGATGATATTCTGAGGCCGGTAAAAAATATTCGCGGCCATAAACAAGGCACAGAAATAAAAGCATCAGCAAAGCGCCTTTGTAATTTTTCAGGAAGTGTATGCAAAAAATGAAAAAAAGAAAATAGTAGATTTCCATTGACACGGAATAAAAGCGGGTGATCCATTCAACCGAAGCGCCAAAACGCATCGCAGTGAAAGGAAGCCATTGAATAAGAAATGAACTATACCGGTAGTGTTCACACAACATGGTTGAGTGTTGTATCATTTTCAATATAAGGAACGGACCATCATCTTGAAGCATACGCTCCTTAAACCAGTTGTATGAAAAAATAAAATGAATGAGAAAAAATAAAATGCCGGAATAAAGAATTAATTTTCTGTTCCTGAAGGAGATATCTGAAAAAGAAAGATCTTCTGTTTTCTGATCCATAATTGTCTGTATAGAAAATAGCGTCAGGCTGACCTTAACTCCCGTAAAATCTGTTTTCTTCGATCTGAGCCCACACCGCTTCATTAAGCATATAACGTATATCCTTTTTCTCCTTTATACTGTTGCGGATAAAAGTTGCTGAAATTTCCATAACAGGAACTTCTTTGATCAGCTTTACCCGGGGATGGGAATGGAATTCTGTTTCTCCGGCATTCAGTCGTGGATAAACATATATCATACACAAGTCTAAAAGTGCTTTATAGTCTTTCCACTGATCAAAAGTGCGCAAGTTATCCTCTCCCATGATAAGGACTAATTCATTCGCCGGAAATTTTTCTTTTAGAAATTGAATGGTGTTGATGGTATAACTCGGCTTTGATAATTTAAATTCGACATCACTGGCTTTGATCTTTTTATTGTTGCCGACTGCCAGTTTCACAAGTTCAAGCCTGTGGTAATCCTGAAGCATGTCTGTAGTCATCTTCAGCGGATTGCGTGGAGATACAACCATCCATACCTCATCCAGATCTGAAAACTCTGCCATGTAGCCTGCGATGACCATGTGCCCCACATGAACGGGATTGAAAGAGCCGGGGTAGATGCCGATGCGCATGAGTTTGTTTATTCGTTGTTTGTTATCCGGGGGGTCATGAGGGAGTTGTCAAAAATTCTTTAACAAGCGCCTTCGCCTGTTCGAGGGCATGTTCCAGTGTGTCGTTCACGATGATATGATCAAACTTATCTGTATAAGTGAGTTCCAGTTCTGCCTTTGCGATCCTGATGGCAAGTGATTCGGGAGATTCTGTATTACGGTCTGTGAGCCGTTTGCGGAGCACCTCTACAGATAATGGTTTTATAAATACAGCAAGCAGACTATTACCATAAATTTTTTTGATGTTCATTCCGCCTTCCACGTCCACATCAAATGCCACGACTTTGTTTTCATTCCAGATCCGTTCAATCTCAGATTTTAAAGTTCCGTAATATAAATCTGTATAAACTTCCTCCCATTCAACAAACTGATCCGTTTCAATTTTCTTTTTGAATTCCGGTACTGTTAAAAAATGATAATCTTCTCCATCTACTTCCGAGGCTCTTTTCTTTCTTGTGGTTGCAGAAACAGAAAAACTAAGCTGCGGAAAATGTTCAAGCAGGTGTCGTGTAATGGTTGTCTTACCACTACCCGATGGACCACAGAATAATATGAGTTTCCCTTCTTTCAATGGTAGTACTGGTTGATTAGTTGATTAGTAAATTAGTTGAATAGTTGATTGGTTGAATGTTTTATTTGGCATACTACATGAAGGAGAATTTATTATTGAATCCCTGAGGCTGTTAACCAATAAACCATTCAACTAATTTACCAATCAACTATAAAATATTCATCATCAGTTCTTTGATCTTCTCCAGCTCATCTTTCATCTGTACAACGAATTTCTGAATCACAGCGTCGTTGGCTTTTGCACCAAGTGTATTGATCTCACGACCCATTTCCTGTGTGATGAAGCCAATTTTCTTACCGTTGCTTTGCGGTTCGTTCATGGTATCAAAGAAATAGATACAATGGCTTCGAAGCCTTACTTTTTCTTCGGTGACATCCATTTTTTCGAGGTAATAAAGTACTTCCTGCTCAAAGCGGTTTTTATCAATGGCATCTTTTGCCGCGCTTTCTTTAAGCTGGTCGGCCAGGCGCTTACGAATATTTTCAATTCTTCCTTCTTCAAGCGGCTCGATTTTCTTCAGGTTTTCTTCAATGGCATCAATGCGTTCACGCAAATCCTTCTCCATAAATTTTCCTTCTTTATCGCGAAAGGCATTGAATGCTTTCATAGCCGATTGAAGGGTTTCGTTGATCTGTTTCCATTCTTCTTCATCAAAATGGGCTTCTTCCATATTCAATGCATCCGGCAGCCGAAGGATTGTTCCTAAATAATCATCAGTATCGATCTTGAGCTCTTCATTCAGTGCTTTCAGTTCAGCATGGTATTGTCTTACAATGTCCTTATTGATCCTTGATTTACGCATCGGCTCAGAAGAGTCAATGTTGATGTATACCTCTACTTTTCCGCGCTCCAGTTCACGACTGAGCATGGTTCGCATTTCCATGTCTTTTTCCCTGTATGCGGAAGGAACACGTAGCGTGAGGTCAAAAAATTTACTGTTGAGGGACCGGATATCCACAGAAATGGTCTTGCTTCCGAATTCTGCTACTGCATTGCCGAAGCCCGTCATGGAACGAATCATAGGGAGAAAATTAATTTCGGCAAACCTAATGAAAAATGGGAGAAGATATAGCAGCCATTCACCACGGAGACAGGTAGGCACTAAGGCTTTGAATCATGTCAGGAGGTTTGGAGGTGATTCATTTTTGAGGATGAAATGCAGAGCAGCCAATCACCACGGAGGCACGGAGAGACACGGAGATAGAGCACAAAGACAGTGTTTTTTTGGGTCCGGAGTTAAAATTTTTTAAGAAGTTAAAGATGAACCTTTGCATAACGATTCCCGAAGAACACAAATGATTTAACAGCAGAATACGTTGTGTTTCTCTGTGTCCTTCGTGTTCTCTGTGGCTATGTATTTTAATTTCTTAATAAGAAAACCTGTGGCAAAAACATCTTCTATTTTTTGCAGCCATTCACCACGGAGGCACGGAGAGACACGGAGATAGAGCACAAAGACAGTGTTTTTTTAAACTCCGGAGTTAAAATATATTGATCAGTAAAATATTAACCCTTGTATAACGATTATCGGAGAACACCAATTGTTCAACAGCAGAATACATTGTATTTCTCAGTGTCCATCGTGTTCTCTGTAGTTATGTTTAATTTTTCAACAGATCTTAAATATTGAATGGTTATTCTTTAACCTTCACCTGAGTACTGCTGTTGCTGACGAGATATACCCCGGCGAAAATAAGAAGTGCAGAAAATACCTTTACTCCCGAAATAGAATCATTTCCTGTGCCGATGGCGATGATAGCTGTGAGCACGGGCTGCAGGTATATGTATGCACTCACAACAGCCGGACTTAATTCCTTCAATGCATAAACATTTAGGAGGTAAGCGATAAATGTGGTGAAGAAGATCACAAAAAAGAGTAGCCCATAAGCAGTTGGCGTAAATGTTTGCCAGTTAACATGCATAAGCTGATTGAAGCCAATCGGAATAATGAAGACCATCGAGAAAGTGAACGTCCAACGCAAAATTGTAATAGTATGGTATTTTTTCATCAGTGGTTTTACCAATACAAGGTAGGTTCCCCAGGAAAGGGCGTTGATGAATATAAGCAGATCACCAAAAGGATTGTCCTCTTTACCTCCTGCATTGAGTCCGCTGTTCAGCATGAGCGTTGCTGCTCCCGCAAAACCAAGGAAGATACCTGTTGTACGCACCCATGTAATTTTTTCCCTGATGAGAAATCCCGCAACGACGACAACAAGGATCGGTGTGGTGATCATCATGATGGCTGCGCTGATGGGAGAGGTAAGGTTCAGTCCGCTGATAAATAGGGTTTGGTTAATTGTTACACCAAACAAGCACAACAGAAACAACCGCGGCAGATCTTTCCTGTCAGTTTTTTCTTTGATGAAGAAAGCATCAGCCAGCCAGAAGAGTGGTGTTGCACCAAGGCCGCGCAGCATCACCAATGCAAACGGACCAATGTGATCACGCATCAGCACTTTGGCAACCACAAAGGTGATGGCGTAGATTATCTGGCAGATGAGGAGAAAAAGATGTGCGCGGGAAGAGGATTTCAATTTGCAAATATGCAAATTTGTATATTATCTTAAAGCTTCTTTCGCCGCCTCCACATTCTTCGGCGAATTCCCAATGAAGATCTTGTCATTCACGATCATGACAGGCCGTTTAAGAAAAGTGTATTCTTCAAGAATATTTTTCCTGTAATCCTTTTCACTTAAAGTCATTTTGTTTAAACCCCGACTCCTGAACTTTAAAGCAACACGACTGAAAAGAGCTTCATAGCTTCCCGCCAGCTTTTTCATTTCATCAATCTGCGCCGGTGTTATGGGCTCGGTTTTGATATCCTGCATGACAACGTCCTTGCCGGGTTTTATTTCTTTCAGGATCCTTGCGCACGTGGAGCAAGTACTTAAGTAGTATATTTTAGCAGTCATTAAGTCATTAAGTCATTGGTCACTGGAGAACAGCCGTCATTGGTCATAAGGTCATTTGTCATTAATTAATAAACGATAGCAGATATCATTGGTCATTTGGAATTTGTCTATTGGCTACTGTCTACTGATCGTTGGATTTTCACTTTCCAATTCCACCACTTCAATTTCTCTTTTTCGTGTTTTGTATTGGAGGCAAAATATACTGCGCACCTGAAAACATATAGCAGACAACGATCCTGAACGGCTCCGGCATGTCGGTTGCTTTTATCATAAAGCTTTTCAGGATTCTTATCAATGAGATCCTCCACCTTTCTGATTCCGATTTCCCATAAGTCATTGGCAATTGATTTTCCAACTCCGGGAATCCGCTGTAGGTCCTTCAAATCATGCTCTTTCATTGGCATTCCGGGTGAGGTCACTCCCCGGCTGTTCATTTGTATTTTCGTATAGTTTTCATTCGTTCCCGATAGCTATCGGGATCGTCGAGTTTTCATTTAAGGTTTTCAATATTCTGAAATATAATCCTGCTATCACCCTCATCATTGATGAATAGAAACGTCTGAAGCATTGTTATTTTTTCGAAGACGACTTTGTATTTCAATGTGAGCTGGTTCAGATGCTGCTGGCTGTCATATTCTTCTTTGGCCTCCAGGAATTCAAAAGACTTTATGGGCCCGGCAGTATCTTTCAGCCGCCTGTACACCTCTTCTTTTTTTTCATGCGACAGTCCGACATTCGACAAATCCGTAAAGTATTTGTCAAGTCCGGAGTAATTTTCATTCTTCATGTCTGTGAGCAGGCTTTCTGCTACTGATCGTGCTTCAGTCTCATTAACTTTTAATGCGCATGAAGAGAATAGCAGAAGGAATGAGAATAGTAGAATGTATAATTTCATGAG
>JAPLDB010000084.1:14678-33983 GCA_026391975.1 Bacteroidota bacterium
TGAGAATAATATTGTTAGAATTATTTGTACTATTTCACAAAAGGAATGTCAAGCTGTTTACAGATTAAGCGACAGGTAATATCATTCAGATCGGGGTGACGTGGAACTGATGTTGCCTTTCCATTTCCTGCATTTTTGTAAATGGAATGTTTTGAACCTTCACGCGCTAAAACACAATGGTGTTTGTGAAGGTGCTTGAGAAAAAAACTTCTTTTCATTGAAGCGTGACCGTATCTCTTTTATGCACTCTTCTACGGGCAGTTCGAAGGACACTTCTTGATTCTTCTTTGTAAAAACGAATCATCATTTTCAAAGCATCCAGGAGATTGGCTTTTGTTTCTTCCACGGTATCACCTTGAGAAATAACACCCGGAACTTCTTCAATGTATCCCGCAAATGTTCCGTCTTTTGATTTGATAATTACTGCACTATAAGATGGTGTTGCCTTTAATTTCATAATAGATCAAAGGTATGATATTTTATCGTCTTCTTTTTTTCTTTCCCCTGTCCCTGTCTCTTCTTTGAAGTGGTTTTCTGCCATCGCCTGAATTGCTGATACGCTCACGGGGTAAACTTATTCTTGATGGATCACTAATCAACTTGAAGTCAATTTGTTTTCTGAGCAGATCGCACCTTGCTACCATCACTTTCACAGTATCACCCATGGTGTAAACATTCTTTGTTCGTGTGCCGACCACACAGTAATTGGTTTCGTCAAATTCATAAAAGTCATCGTCAAGGTCGCGGAGGCGAACCATTCCTTCGCATTTGTTTTCGATAATTTCTACAAACAATCCCCATTCGGTTACGCCGCTGATAATGCCGTCGAATACTTGTCCCAGTTTATCCTGGAGAAATTCAACCTGCTTGTATTTGATGGATGCCCGCTCGGCTTCTGATGCACGGATCTCCATCTGTGTGCTGTGTTTGCATTGCATTTCGAGCAAATCACTATCAGCACTTTCATCTCCCCTAAGATAATATTCAAGTAACCGGTGTACGAGCACATCAGGATACCTGCGGATGGGTGAAGTAAAATGTGTGTAGTAGTCGAATGCCAGTCCGTAGTGCCCGATGTTTTCCGTTGTGTAAACGGCCTTGCTCATCGTACGTACTGCCAGTTGTTCCAAAACATTTTGTTCTTTCTTTCCACGCAGGTCTTTCATCAATCCATTCAAAGATTGTGATATCTCTTTTTCATTGTCGATCTTAAGTTTATAGCCCCACTTGCCGGCAAACCGCGCAAAGTTTTGAAGCTTTTCGGCAACAGGCGAATCATGAATCCGGTAAACAAATGCCCTTGCTCCGACAGCAACTTCCGTCTTACGCTCGTTGTTTTTTATTTTTAGTTTTTCGCTTTTTACCTGATGTGTGCGGCCCGCCCATTCGGCCACGCTTCTATTCGCAAGCAACATAAACTCTTCGATCAGCTTATTTGCATCTTTATTTTCTTTCAGATATACACCAAGGGGTTTTCCTTTTTCGTCGAGCTTGAATTTTACTTCGGCTTTTTCAAAAGCGATGGCTCCTTTTTTAAATCTTTCTGCACGAAGTTTTTTCGCCAGTTCCTGCATCAGGAGGATCTCTTCTGAAAAGGGCCCGTGGCCGGTTTCAATCACTGCCTGTGCCTCATCATAATGAAAACGCTTGTTGGAGTGAATTATTGTCTTGCCGAACCATTGTTTGATGACCTGTGCCTTGTCATTCATTTCAAATACTGCAGCGAAGCAAAGCTTGTCTTCCATTGGACGCAGAGAACAAACACCATTGCTCAGTTTTTCAGGAAGCATTGGGATCACCCGATCCACCAGATAAACAGACGTGCCCCTGTCATACGCTTCTTTGTCCAGAAAACTTCCCGGGCGGATGTAATGGGAAACATCAGCAATGTGAACACCGATTTCTACATTTCCATTTTCAAGTTTCTTGAATGAGAGGGCATCATCAAAATCTTTAGCATCAATGGGGTCAATCGTAAATGTCGTCACTGACCGGAAATCTTTTCTCTTCGAAATTTCCTTCTGGTCAATTTTTTCAGGGATGGCGTTGGCCTCCTGTTCTACCCTGTCAGGAAATGCAAGAGGGAACCCGAACTCAGCAAGAATGCTGTTCATCTCCACGTCGTTTTCACCGGGCCAGCCGATAATCGTCTTGATCCTACCTACAGGATTTTTAGCGCCTTTCGGCCAGTCAACCATCTCTGCAACTACTTTTTGTCCCTGAATTGCTTTTCCGATCTTATCTTCAGGGATAAAAATATCAACCAGCATTTTCGGGCTATCAGGAACAACAAAAGCTATTTTACCGTTAATCTGTACCTTTCCGACAAACTCTGTTTTGGAACGTTTCAGTACTTCCACTACTTCGCCTTCCATGCGCTTATGCTTATGGCGGGCATACAGATAGATCTTTACACGGTCGCCATGAAGTGCATTTTTTACGTTGCGGGGTGCTATCTCAATATCATCTTCATCGTTTTCGCTCAACAGATATGCGGTGCCTGAAGGCTTAATGTCAATGATACCTTCCATGTAGGCATGTTGCGGCTTCAATTTGTAGCTGCCCCGTTCTGTCTCGATCAGGTCGCCTTTGGCATGCAGTTCATTCAGCGTTCCGATGATTCCAGATTTCAGCTCATCATGAATTTCATCAATAAAGGCATAGTCAGGGATTTGCTTTTTGATGAATTCAACTGCAAGTGGTCTGATCAGCTTGGCAAGCTGCTTATGGTTGAAGGTCTTGTGCGGGTGCTTGTTAAATACCTTATACACTTCCCCTGCAAGAAACCCTGTGAACGGATTTTCGTCTTTTTTCTTCCGCTTGCTCATTTCTAAAAATTTTGATGAAGGTACTTGTGAAGTGTCAATATTGTAAGGGATAAAAAATATTTTTTCAGCATTGTAACACTCTGTTTTCGTTTTTCGTTCTAATATCCCTAGTCAAATCACTCATAAGTTTCTCGCCTTCGTCGGGCTTCACCAATATTTTTCCAACATCGTCAGCCACATTTGTCTTGTTCACAATAAACTAAACAACTTCATCTGAGGCAGGAATAACGGTTTTTGCAGTCAATTACATTTACATTACCTAAATCTAGCTTTTAATAACCCAATTCAATGGAAAACAACGAAGATCAAAAAAAGAGTAAAGGCACTCTCTGGATCATTTTACTTTTAATTTCAGCGGTACTGAATATTTATCAGTGGCGCAATCACACTACCACCATTAACTCATATGAGGAAAAGGTGGACACGCTTATCATCGAGCGGGTGAACGTAGAGAAAGAGCTTTCTGAGACTAAGAGCGAGCTGAATAAATACCAGGGTATCTCTGCCAACTTAGATAGTTTGCTGAATGAGGCCAACGATAGCATCTCTATCTTGGAGGTTAACATTAAGAGGATTACGCGCTCGAACAAGAATGCTATGATAGCCAATGAAGAGCTCAAGAAACAGTTGGGTGATTTACAGAAATTGCGGGATGAGTACCTCACCAAGATTGATGAGCTGATGACTGCCAACAAGCAGCTTACAGAAGAGAAGCAGCAGCTCACGAGCACAGTTGAAAACCTCTCTAAGAACCTGGAGTCCACGGTAAATACGGCTTCGATTTTGAAGGCAGAATATTTTAAGACGCAATCCTTCAAGCGCAGGGGTTCCGGAAAATTTACGGAGAGTTCTTTGGCCAAGCGCACGCATAAACTGAATGTTTGTTTCGATATTCTTGACAACAAGATTGCAAAAACAGGTGAACGTACGGTATACCTGAAGATTACAGAACCAGGCGGCAAGGTGATGGGCAACCGCAGCGAGGGAAGCAATTCATTCAAGGCGGCCAGTGGGGAAGAGACACTTTTCACAGCCAGCACATCAGTGAGTTATACAGGAGCTAAGCAGAATATTTGTATCGCTTATGAAGAACAGAAAGATAAAATGTTCCCATCCGGAACTTACCTGATAGAAGCATACGTTGACGGGAATCTTGCAGGGGCAAGTTCTTACGTGATGAAGTAAGCAGCAGGCCTCATCCCTAGCCCTTCTCCAAGGGAGAAGGGGATAGCAGCCAATACAAAAGCCATCCGTAATTACGGATGGCTTTTTTGCTTTATGGTGTTGAGGATTGAAAACTGAAAACATTTACGGCAGAGGCAAAAGCGCAGAGAAGTGAACACTGCCCTATTGCTTCACAAATTTGGCGCGCAACGACTGTGAACCACTCCGTAATTCAATATAATACATTCCTGCGGGAAGTTGAGAGACATCAATTGTACAAGTTGTCAGTGTGCAATCAGCAGTTGGCGAAGAAACAGCCATTACCAATTCGCCTATCGTATTGTAAATTGAAACAGTATTTATTGCATACTGCTTACTGCATATTGCCAACTTGTCCCCAACCGGATTCGGATAAACCTCAAACCTCATCCCGACACTTAGGGACGAAACATCAAACTGAGTGCCTGCAACTACATCAAAGATCGCCGCCTCTACTTCACATCCATTCGCATCTGTTGCAACTACATTGTAATCGCCGCCTTCCTGTGCGACGTAGAAATAATCAGTTGCTCCGTTAATAAGCAGGCCATTGTGATACCACTGATAAGAAACGGATCCCTGATTTGCTATTAACGTATCTCCGCTCTGCGCAATTCCCTGCGGTGCCGGATAAGGATACACAGTGATGAAATTATTCAGCTGCAACGTGTCACTTCCAAATGCATTGGTGGCAATGAGCGTAACACCGTATTGTCCCGGTGTATTGTAACAAATGTTTGTTGGATTTGCATCTGTGCTTGTATTTGGATTTGCTCCGGCAAAAGTCCACAAGTAGGAAGTTGCATTCACAGAGAGGTTATTAAAGTCTGTGCATGTTCCCGGACAAATGTGATTGGGTGCTGCGAAAAGCGCAACCGGAACAGAAGAACACAAGGCGCATGACTGGTCAGGTACAAAACGCCAAAGGTCATTGGCAGCATTTGTTATTCCTACCCAACCGCCCCACATCCAAAAATTTCCTGAATTGTCTTTCCAGCCGACCGACCCCATTCTGGCGCCGGGTATATTCAGCGGAGAAGAAACTCCCCTTGTGCCATACACGCCCACTGCAGCAGACTGGTTCCCGTTTTCCAGTGTCCATTCATTTGTGGCAGGACAATATTTCCAGAGATCGCTGAACATATATCCTCCGTAAGTCCAGAAGCTGCCGCTGTTATCTATCCAGCATGCACGGTTCTCATACCTTGCTGATGGCAAATAGGAAGTAGAAGAACTGCATTGTGGTCCGTAGTTGCCGGGATCGTTTATCATGTTTGATCCGCTCATCCATGTCCATTCGTTTGTGCTGATCACATATTTCCAAACATCATTGTTTGAACCGTTCCCACCGAACATCCACAAGTCACCCGTTGCATCTTTCCATTTTGCATACACCTGTCTGTTGCCGGGAGAATTGGAAGGGGAAGAAACGCCAAGGGTTCCATAGTTGGTAACTCCTCCAGGCAGACCTTTCATCCATGTCCATTGGTTGATGCTGATATCGTACTTCCATAATATATCTCCTGGTGCATTTAATCCGCCGTACAACCATAAGTTGTTATTGTTGTCGGTCCATGCAGCGTTTGTCTCCCACCTTGCTGCCGGATAATTAGCAGGATCAGGAATTCCCAGAGAGCCTAAAACACCCGGGGCACCATTTGCAGGAGGACCATTCATCCATGTCCATTCATTTATTACAGGATCATACTTCCATAATAAGCTGTATGAACCGCCGCTACCGTCCGATCCACCGAAGAGCCAGAAATTTCCGCTTGTGTCAACCCATGTAGCACCGCACCACTGGTTGGCACCGGGAGAATTCAAAGGAGAAGAAACGCCCTGTGTTCCGAGGACGACGGGCGGTGTTGAAAGTCCTGTGCCATGCATCCATGTCCATTGCAAAAGAATGGGATCAAATTTCCAGACGTCGCCATAAACACCGTTTGCTACGCCGCCATTGTAACCCGAGAACAACCAGAAGTTTCCATTTTTATCTGTCCACTCATCAGGCTCATAAAAACCGGGAGGAGTGTTAAGCGGATCAGGCACAACCAATGTTCCGAATACTCCAGCGGGATTTGTAATGGTGTCGCTGCCCTGCATCCAGGTCCACTCGCCGGGAGGTTGAGCAATTGAAAATGCGGAAGAGAAAATAAAAAAAGCAATTAAAATTTTTTTCATCACATCGGTTAATTAGCTCACACCAAATATAGAAAAATTCAATAAACTTGAGAGCGTTATTTGGCGAATAGAAAAGGCTATTGACTATTAATAATCAATCCGGACCAAACATTCAATTTTAATCGAAAGAATTCCCCGCAACTCTGCTGTTCATTGATATTCTTTATCAATTTGTTTTCCAGTGTTGCAACAAAAAAATCACTGGGAAAAATACCCCCGCTCACCCCGGACCCTAAAGGGGGCTAACGCACAATACGGTAGTTCAATTGGTGATTCGAATCAAAAATTATAGTATCGGATTTCAAACAAGCAATACCAGAAAGACTTAGAACTTGATTTTCTTTTAAGAAAACTTCAAAATAATATTTCAATCGTATAATGATATTTCGCGCGATTGCACCCTTCAGGGTTGGGGTGCGGGGAGGTGTTGAAACTGAGCAACAGAATGCGCTCGCCAACCCCTTCCACTAAATGGGGCAAACCCGCAATGCAGTACTTCAATTAATATTTAGTAATCCTTTTAGCCAGTTTGTTGTCCCCTGTTTCAACCGACAAAAAATAACCCCCCGCAGAAAAATTCTCCGTATTGATGAAAAAATTATTACGGAATGGGGCATAGGTTTCGTTGAGAATCAGCTTGCCTTCAGCATCAAAAATCTTTACAACAATTGTTTCTGAAACAGCTTTGTTGAATAACACTCCGATCTCTTTATCAAAAGGATTTGGATAAAGTGATTTGATGGAGAGAAGTGATTTATCCAGATTACTGATGGCTACTACATTACTGTATTTGAATGCTCCATCATTATCAATTTGCTTTAAACGATAATACAAAACACCGTTTATATTATCAGAATCCTTAAATGAATACTCTTTTGTGGACGATGAATTTCCCGCGCCGGTGACAAAGCCAAGCTTATTGTAGTCTTTCCCATCACCACTTCGTTGAATTTCGAAACCGGAATTATTGATTTCAGATGCTGTTGTCCAGGAGAGTAAATTGTAATCTTCTTTTGCTTCACCGATGAAAGAAAGCAACTCCACCGGCAGCGGTCCTGTATTCGGCGGACCTTGAATTTCAAAATTATCTATCGCTGCTCCGGCCCTCGTTACTGAACCATCACTCAGAAAAACAAAACGAAATGCCACCATCGGATTTCCCTTTAATGCGGAAATATCTAACTGATGTTTGTAGTAAGTAGCACCCGTATCAGAACAGAAAAATGGTTCATTGGTTGGAAATGCAGACCCCCCTGCGGTATTATTGAAGTTATACCCCTGCGGAGGATTGTATCCCCCCAGTATTGTCCAGTTGCTTCCTTTGTCCAGCGAATATTCCACCCTGAATCCATCATAGCCTTGTTCACTTCTCCACTTTGCGTAGAAGCTAAGAATGTAAACTCCATTTGCAGTCATGTTAAAACTCGGACAATACAGACTTGAATTGGTATTGTCTGAATAGTTTGCTGCAGTAAGCCCGGTTACCCATGCAGAAGATCCACTCACTGTTCCGTTTTTATTTGCAATGGCTGAGTTGCCGCGTTCCCAGGGAGTACCTGAAATATTTTCTGCACCGAAGTCGAGAGGGCTTATGTCAAAACTTCCTGCATCGCCATTCAAGACAAGATATGGTGTAACACGGTCAGGCAAAACCTGCACATAACCAACCCTTGTTTTGGTATAAGCGCCGTTGTTATTGATCACAAGGTTGATGGTGTACAAACCGGGTGCCGAGTAACTATGCACGGGATTTTTTGATGTGGATGTTCCGGCATCACCGAAGTCCCAGCTCCATGCAGTGGATTTATAAGATCCATCATTAAACTGAACCGGCTTGTTGGTATAGGTAATAATCGGGGAAGCAGTAAAATCAGGATAAGGAGTCATGAAGACATCAGAGGTGAATAATCCTCTTCCGTGTGTGGCGGCTGCAACCAGGTTATCACTCGAACGGATCTGCAGCATCTCAACACGTGTGTTTGCAAGTCCGCTGTTTGATGCGCCCCAGTTTGTGGCACCGGCATTGAGCAGATCAGTTGACCATGCGCCGACTTCCGTGCCAAGTATTGCCTGCTGATTATTAAGCGGAGAGAACAAAGCCCACCGCACAGGCATGTCAGGAAGATTTCCTTCGACACTTGTAAAAGTCGGTGCGCCTGAAAGGGCATTTGTGGATTCCCACACACTGTTGATGCCAAAGTTGGAATAGGTAACAAGAATGTGGTTGTCGTTTCCATTTTCAATGGCCACGCATGAAACGCTGTTACCTGGAACGGGTGTACCTACAACAACTCCTGCGGCAGGTGAAGCAACGCTGTTTGCATTATCAACACGAACAACGCTGCCGTTACTCAAACCAAAGAACACGCGGTTTGGCGTATTCTGCGAAACAGAAATGTGCCGCACATTCGCTCCGCTGAATCCTGTAACATTTATTGTAGCAGAAGTAGCACCCGTTTGTGGGTCTGTCCAGCGCATGTAATTTCCTGCACTGATCGCTGCATAAAAAATATTCGAAACATTGTCATAATCAGTTGGGTTGACAAAGCTTCCTGTGTTGCCGAAACTTACAGAAGTCCATGTGTTGCCTCCATCAGCAGATCGGTAATAATTATTGTAAACATAAGATGTCCATTGGTACTGCGGCTGGTTCTGGTCGATGTGACAGAACATTCCGTCTCCTCCTGTCGGGCTCGTTACAGCATTGATACCCGGATTTGTAAATTTATGCGAGCCATTATCCTGCGCACCTGCAAGAAAATAATTTGAGTAAGCTGTCGGATGAACAGCACAAGCGTAGTATTGTGTAACGTTGTATGAATTGTCTTTGCCTGCAATGGTTGGAATGGCAGCAGTTGCATTCACAGATCTCCACACACCTCCGTCATTCCCAAAATAAATAACATTGGAATTTCCCGGTTCGAATATGGCAATGTGCTGATCGGCATGAGCGTATTGAAATCCGAAACCGCCGTACCAGTGCGCTATCTGTTGCCACGATGTTCCGCCATTGCTTGTCTTGAAGAGATCAACTCCGCCAACAAAAACAACATTCGGATTATTCGGATCGACAGCAATGCTCATGTCATACCATGCCTGTCCGCGCGTGAGATCTGTTGCGCCAACTCCCGGATCGGCATCTGCAGGTTTTGTAAGGGTGGTCCAGTTTGCTCCGCCATCAACCGTTTTGAAAAAATTGAGCAACGCGCTGCCCGGCCCCTGAACGTATGCATAACAAGTTGCTGCGCTGGAAGGTGCACAGGCAATGTCTACACGCGAAAATCCTGTGGAAGGAAATCCATTTGCACCTGTATTCAGCAATGTAAATGATCCTGCATTTCCGGTAGTACTTCTGTATACGCCACCATTTGCACCCAGCGTGCTTGCCCAGATCGAATTATCTGCTGCCAGTTCAACGTCACTGAAGTTGTCGGTAACGGCGCCACCCGGAGCAGAAGAGCCGAGGACTCTGTTGAAAGTTGTACCACCGTCCTGAGACCTAAATACTCCGTTTCGTGTGCTGGCATAAATATCTCCCGATGGATGAACGATCATTCTGTTCACGTAATAGAAATTGCTGTTGTTTGTCGAAGCAAGCTGGGCCCATGTTGCACCACCATTGGTCGATTTCCATATCCCCAATCCACGCATTGCATCAGCATTGAAATATCCTTCACCGGTTCCGAAATACATCGTCAATGGAGCAGATGGATTGTAAGTGATCGTTGTAACAGCGATGTTGCTGAAGAAGTCATTCACCGGCAACCAGACAGGATTTGCTACAGTGATATCAGTTGTTTTCCAGAGGCCGCCGCCAACACTTCCGGCCCATACGGTTTTCTTAGTGGCATCATTCGGATCAATGAGTATTGACCGTGTTCTCCCGCCGATGTTATTCGGTCCTCGTTCTGACCATGCAATTCCCGGAATGGCTGCCTGAGTACTATTGCCATACTTTGATTGTCGTATGCTTTGCATGGCATATTCCTTCGCAGCGATGAGCCTTTCTCTGGGAACTGTATTGCTCGCAACCTCCTTTGTGATTTCAAATTCATACTGCATGGCCAGATCCATTCTGTCTTGCAATGGAATTGCATTTTCTTCTTCTTCCCTGGTTGAAATTTTTTTCTGACCAGAAGGCAAAAGGAATCTTGTGCAGCTAAAAATAATTGCCGCAAAAATCATGAAAGAAAAAAACAAATGTTTCAAAAACCGCGTGTACATGTTTCCCCTTACAGCCGGCGTTAAGTATTAGAAATGTAAATATAATAACTCTTTTCCGGTAAAAACAAAGCTAAGTGAAGCCTTACCTTCCTGTGACAAACAGGCCTTTATGAAGAAAACCCTGTCGGGAAGCGACAGGGAGTTCATGAAAGCATTAAGCAGGTTTTATCTTATTGCGTTAAGTTGCTGCGTTCGTTCGCTCAGCAATTGCATAGTCATTTTGTAATCCGCCAGTGAAACAGGCCTGATATTGAGGATATCTTCCACTTTTACGAGCTGGCAAAGCCGCGCACAGGTCTCTTTGTCATAGGCATCAAATGCATTGCGATATGCAGACATATCGTTCTGATTGATGAAAAAATACTCTACCCGGGCATTGGCAACGTTGTACTTATTTACAATAATTCCGGGCAATTTACGTCCATCACGGAAGGAGAACATACTGTAAACGTGAATGAAATCCTGTACTTCTATTGTATTCATAATTATCGGTGTTTTTGTGTTTGTTTATGCAACATAAGCCAGGATGCGGTTTTCGTCAAGGGATAGTTGGTGAACGGTGTGAAATTGACCTTGAACGTATTGTATTAGATTGTTTAGGATATTTTCGCAGAAGCACTTAAAACCCCAAATTTCTGATAATGAGGAAGCATAATGATCAATAAGCATTAAGATAGTGCCTTAATTAGAATTTTAAGATACCTGCGCGCACCCTCCCGAAACATCGGGGCCTAAAAGGGTGCCACCGCACAAGTGCCCTTAAGGATCATGGTGAATGACAGTTGAAATTGAATACAATTAATTACTTCCAAACAGATACACTACCCACATTAATTACAATGGAGAAGAGGCGGTTTGAGTTTAGTACTTTTGCGCCCTTTATTTTGAATTATGGCTAAATGGAATAAATGGATTGCCGGGGCTCTTGGTTGGGCAATGGGTGGACCAATCGGCGGAATTCTAGGATTTGCCCTAGGAGCCATCAGTGATGAAGCAACACAAAATTACAAGCCGGGAACTGCGCTGCCTCCAAATGATTTCAGTGCTGCGCTGCTGGTATTATGTGCCGCTGTGATGAAAGCGGACAACAGGCTGATGAAAACCGAGCTGGAGTATGTGAAGAAATTTTTCACGCAACAGTTTGGAGCAGCCATCACGCAACAGCGCATGTTGTTGTTGCGCGAAATTCTCAAACAGGATATTCCGGTGCATGAAGTTTGTCAGCAGATAAAAATGAATGTGGATTCTTCTTCACGTTTACAATTGCTGCATTTGCTTTTTGGTATCGCCGCCGCTGACGGTCAAGTAAACAAAGACGAACAAAGTCTGCTAGCACTCATCGCATCGTTGCTTGGAATAAATGAACGCGACTATGTCAGTCTTCAAAGCATGTTTGTAAAAGACGGAGATGCAGCGTACAAAATTCTCGAAATTGAAAAATCTTCCGGTGATGATGATGTGAAAAAAGCGTACCGGAGAATGGCCATGAAATACCATCCGGATAAAGTGCACCACCTCGGACCGGAGTATCAGAAAGATGCGCAGGAGAAGTTTAAGAAGATCAATGAGGCGTATGAAGTGATAAAGAAGGACCGCGGAATGAACTAGGCGGTACGAAACACGAAACGCTGCGAATTTACGAATTGATCGAATGTGCGAATTTGGATTTACAAAGTTCTAATCTGAAGATTCGTCATTCGCAGATTCGAAGTCTTTCGTTTTTCGCACCTCGTTCATAGATTTTGTGAAAACTTTCCTGCTATAATCTTCTCCCAGCAATCATTCTCCCGATATTTCATCCGTGAATTATCTAGACATTACATTGGCAATCCTTCTTCTCATCGGACTGGTGCGCGGATTTATCAAAGGATTTATTTTTGAGATCGCTGTGATCGGCGCATTGTTTCTGGGGACGTATGCTGCATTCAAGCTGAGCGGGTTGTTGCAGCCGTATGTGCTCATGATCGGGAACTTTTCGCCCTTTACTGTAAACCTGATTTGCTCAATATTGATGTTCACGCTGATATGTGTAGGAATCTTTTTTCTGGCAAAGTTGTTTACGGGCTTGGTGAACATTGCAGCGCTCGGTGTTTTCAATAAAATTCTTGGCGCCATTTTCGGACTATTGAAATATGCCTTCATCACAAGTGTCATTTTGTATTTCTTTAATTTACTTGATGTGAAAAAGCATTACCTTTCTTCCGATACAAAAGCTGAATCGCATTTATATTACCCGGTTTTGAAAATGGCGCCGGCATTATTGCCGCTGATGAAGGAAATGAAAGATGAGGTGACCACAGCGGCGGATAAGTGGGAAGAAATAAACCTTCAGAAAAAATGATTACTCCTTCGAATAACGAATCTTTTACGAAAATACGAATTTCGAATTTTGAAAAATTCGCTGCCGTGCTTTTATGTGCGATCTTTTTATTAAGCGTGAATTTATCTGTGGCGGGAGATGACCCGAAAGCGATTCTTAAAAAATCTTTCAATGCATGCATAAATCTTCAGGGGGGAAATTTCAGGATGGAAATTTCAAAAAAATCTTTCAATGATGTAAATACAAAAAACAGTTCTTCCGAATGTAAATTTTCAGGCGCTGAAGGGGATTCGACTTTTCCATTCAAGTTTTATGTGAAGATGAACAACGGTGACGGTACGCTTTGTACCAGCAACGACCTCGTTCAGTTGAAAGGCAGCGACAGTACAGGCGTTGTGTATTCCAGAAGCAGCAATCAGAGCATGTACAGGGGCGCTTACCAAAGCGAAGGATTGTTCCCTCCGTTCTTTCAGCCGCAGGTGGTGTTTAGTCTGGACCGACTGGAGCAAACAACTTTTATTGTCAGACAGGGCAAGGATGAAGAAGCACTTGGCAAACCGTGCTATAATATCAAGCTGATCGACCTGATCCGCGCTTCATTTCCTGACGGACAAAGGCAGGAAAAAACATTTCTAATCGACAAGCAGACCTTTCTGCCCGTTTCCTATTCGGAAAAAAGCATCATGAAGCTGAACAATGATTCAGCATATAAACAAACCGGATATCAGCTTACCGAAATCTCTACATCAATACCACATGATTCTCTTTTCACTTTCAAAAGCATCCCGCCACAGTATTTACTGAGAAGTATTTTAGGCAATATTTATCACCACCATCTCAAAATCGGGAATACGGCCCCTGATTTTAAAGGAAAGTTATTGGGGAAAGACAGTATTTCACTGAGGTCATATGCCGGAAAAAAAGTGATGTTGTTTTTCTTTTACCGCTTCAGTTACCCATCGTTGAAGGCGTTGAATGCAATGCAGCAGTTTCAAAACGAAAACAAGGATGTGGAAGTATTGCTGATTGGAATTGATGCCGGCGAAAGTGATTTGAATGCAATTTTTTCAAAGAGAAATATTTCCCTGAAAGCAATTGAAAACGGACAAGCCATTGCAGATAAATATTTCATCAGCGCAGTACCGGCTTTTATTTCGATAGATGAGAAAGGGATTGTTAAAAAAATTGAAAGTGGTTTCGGGACGGATGCAGATTTGAGACATTAGAAAATTCCCAAACTGCAATGGTGCTTCCCGCTTCCTGCCGCTGCTTACTGCTTCTTACTCCTCAATCGCCTTTACTCCCGGCAAAACCTTCCCTTCAAAATACTCCAGCATCGCCCCTCCACCGGTAGATACATAACTCACTTTTTTCGCCAGCCCGAATTTATTTACTGCAGCAACTGAATCACCTCCACCCACCAGAGAGAATGCTCCTTTAGATGTTGCCTCAGCAACTGCATTGGCAATGGCAAGTGTTCCGTTCTGAAATTTTTCCATTTCAAAAACACCCATCGGGCCATTCCATAAAATTGTTTTTGACTTCAAAATTGTTTCACTGAATTCAGCAATGGCTTTTTTACCGATGTCAAGTCCCATCCATCCTTCCGGTATGTTTCCACTGGAAGTTTCGGCAGTAGTTGCACTTGCATCAAACTTGTCAGCAACAATTGAATCAACAGGCAGCAAAAGCTTTACGTTGTTTTCTTTTGCTTTTTGTAGGAGCGATTTTGCAAGATCAAGTTTGTCGTCTTCTAGAAGTGAGTTGCCGATCGTTCCACCCATTGCCTTGAAAAATGTGTATGCCATCCCTCCGCCAATGATGATGTTGTTTGCTTTCGACAAGAGAGATTCGATAAGCAAAATCTTATCGCTCACTTTTGCCCCGCCAAGAATGGCAGTAAACGGTTTTTCAGCATTCTTCAGTACGCGTTCAGCATTTGCTACTTCATCACGCATGAGATAACCGGCGCATTTTTTTCCGGGAAAAAATTTTGCAATAACTGCTGTTGAAGCATGTGCACGATGGGCTGTTCCGAAAGCATCATTTACATAAAAGGTTCCCAAAGAGGCGAGCTTTTGCGCAAATCCTTCGTCTCCTTTTTCCTCTTCTTTGTAGAAGCGCAGGTTTTCAAGCAAAAGCACTCCTCCGGACTTTAAATTTTCGGCGGCTTCTTTTGCAGCATCTCCAATGCAGTCGCCACCAAATGCAACTTCTGTATTCAGCAGCGATGAGAGTGTTTTGACCACATGCTTCAATGAGTGTTTTTCATAGTCAACGGTTCCGTCTTCCTTCAGCTTTTTTAAAGGCCTGCCTAAATGACTCATCAGAATAACAGCGCCGCCATCGCCGAGGATCTTCTTAATGGTCGGTATAGCTGCACGGATGCGGGTATCATCAGTTACCGCAAGAGTTTTTTTATCGAGAGGAACGTTGAAGTCTACGCGGATGAGCGCTTTCTGACCTGAGAAATTGCAATCGTCTATTGTTTTCATGTTATTAATTTAAATGCAGGCCGCGAATTACACGAATTAACACAAATGTATAGGTTGGGGTTAATCAGCAAATTATTTCCAATTTATTGAACACAATTAAATTCTTGCTTCGTGTTAATTCGTGCAATTAGTGGCTAAGTTATTGTCACAAATTCGTATTAACCCACTCTATTTTAAACAAGGGGACGCAAATATAATCAGGCAATCGCTATTTTCGCGCAATGCAATTTAGTACCGTCATTGGCCAGTTGGAAGTGAAGTCGCGGCTTATCAAGAGTGTGAAGGAAAACAGGGTGAGCCATGCCTTGCTTTTTCTTGGTGCTGAAGGATCAGGAAGTTTGCCATTGGCCATTGCATTTGCGCAATACCTCGTCTGTGAAAATCAGGGAGAGGATGATGCATGCGGGAAATGCCCTGCCTGTGTGAAAATGAAAAAGCTCGTTCATCCTGATGTTACTTTTTCATATCCGGTTACTACGAGAGAAAAATTAAAAAATCCCAAGAGCGTTGATTTTATAACAGAATGGCGCAAGGCTGTGCTTCACAATCCTTATCTCGGATACAATGAATGGATCACTGAACTGGACAGCGAGAACAAGCAGGGAAATATTTCAGTGGATGAAAGCGCAGACATTCTGCACCGGCTAAGTCTGAAAAGCGTGGAAGCGCCGTACAAGATCGTCATCATCTGGCTTGCAGAAAAAATGAATGCTGCTGCATCAAACAAAATGCTGAAGATCATTGAAGAGCCGCCGGACCAGACTTTTTTCTTTCTGATATCAGAAAATTATGAGCAGATCCTGCCGACAATACTTTCACGCACACAATTGGTGAAACTGAAAAAGATCAATGATGAGGACATGACAAATGCCCTTATGGAAAGGCATTCACTGGCTAAAGAATCAGCACAAAATATTGCACACCGTTCGGGAGGAAACTACCTGGAGGCGATGAACCTTATCCATCATCATGATGAGGAACAAAATGAAAACAAACGTTTCCTGGAATGGATGCGCGCATGTCTTAAAATGAACCTCAAGACGATCAATGACCTCACCCAGGAACTGGCCGATACAAGCAGAGAGCAGCAGAAGCTTTTCCTTCAGAACGGGCTGCACATACTTCGTGAATGCCTGGTAATCAATTATGCCGATAGTTCCATGATCCATTTTGAAGGGGAAGAGCTGGAATCATTCAGGAAGTTTTCGCCGTTTGTCAATGCCAACAATGCAGAGCGGTTTATAGAAGAGTTCAACAAAGCACATTTTCACCTTGAGCGGAATGCCAATTTCAAGATCCTTTTTGCAGACTTGTCGTTTAAAGTCAATGGGTTACTGCATGTTAAATAGCGAATTGTAATATCGAATGTCTAATATCGATCCCGATAGCTATCGGGACCGAAATTTAACAGCCAATAGGCATACTGATATCGGGTTTAAGCAAGAACACGATATTGCCGCATTAATTACATACCGATAGCAAAAGGATTCCGGACTGATTATTCTATATTTCCCCATTTGCTATATTTGCCATCCTCGGTAAAAATCAGGATCATTACGAACCAATATATTTTTGAAAAAAGGGAGTAGCTAATTATGGGATGTGTACCAAGTAAGGATGGAAGCAAAAGTTGCTCTACAGGTGGATCGTGCTCTACAGGCGGATGTAATAAACTGAATGTTTACGACTGGCTTTCGGAAATGGCTTTGCCGGCCGGCCAGAAAGCATATGACATTGTAGAAGTCCGCTTTAAAGGAACAAGAAAAGAGTTTTTCCGCAACAAGGAAAATTTCAATCTCGGTGTTGGTGATGTCGTTACCGTGGAGTCAATGCCCGGGCATGACATAGGCGTTGTTTCGCTTGCCGGCGAACTTGTACGCCTTCAGTTAAAGAAGAAAAACGTTCCTGAGAGTTCAGACACAATTAAGGCATTGTACCGCAAGGCAAAGCAAATCGAAGTTGACAAATGGCATGAGATGCGATTGAAAGAAAAGCCCGTGCTCATGCGAACCCGTGATATCATCAAAGCGCTCAACCTTCAGATGAAGCTGAGTGACGTTGAATACCAGGCCGACGGCAAGAAAGCTACTTTTTATTATACGGCAGATGACCGTGTTGATTTCAGGGAACTGATCAAGCGACTTGCTGATGAATTTAAAACGCGCGTCGAAATGCGGCAGGTGGGCATGCGTCAGGAAGCCGGTCGCCTCGGTGGTATTGGATCATGCGGAAGGGAATTGTGCTGTTCTACATGGCTTACAGACTTCCGCACGGTTACTACAGGTGCTGCACGGTATCAGAACCTTGCATTAAATCCTGCCAAGCTTGCCGGGCAATGCGGAAAACTCAAATGCTGCCTCAACTATGAACTAGATTCATACATGGATGCGCTGCGCGATTTTCCAAATGTGAATACAGTGCTGGAAACAGAGAAGGGTAAAGCATTTCATCGCAAGACAGATATTTTCAAACGCATGATGTGGTTTGCATTTTCGCCTGAAGCAGGTCAGGGAGAAGCGGAGGCGGGTTATGACGGCAACTGGATTCCATTGCCTGTTGATCGCGTGAATGAGATCATCGCATTGAATAAAAAGAATGAACGTCCGGCCGAATTGCGGATACTTGAAGAGGTGGAGATTGAATACCAGCCGGATTTCGAAAATGTTGTAGGGCAGGATCGCATCGACAGGATGGATCATAAGAAAAAGAAAAGCAAGAAAAGAAAACCGGATAATCGCAACAGGAATCAGAATGCAGGCGGAGGTGGAAACCCTAACCCTAACCCTAACGCAAGACCGAATCCAAATCAAGGTCAGGCACCACAGAATAATCCTAACCCTAATCCCAGGCCCAATCAGGGCCCTTCACCACGCAATAATCCAGGCCCTAACCCGGGCCAACGCAATAACCCAAATTCAAATCAGGGTCAGGGACCACGCCCGAATCAAGGTCCGCGCCCGAATCCCAACAGGATCAGAAGAACTCCACCGCCGGCCGGAGGAGGTCCGACGCCGGAAGAGGGAAAGTAATAATTTGGTGATTTGTTCTTATTGATATCAGACCGTAGACCTGCAGAACGGAATCAGATTTTTATTTACTTTTGAATCCATACTAAACTAATCGATTATGAAAAAAACACTACTATTTACATTTTTACTTCTGACAATTTCTTTTTTGTCAAATGCGCAGATCAATAACGGTGCTTTTGAAGACTGGGCTACTGCAACGAGTGGTACATATTCCTATGATTCACTTGTAAACTGGAAAACGACGGAACTATTTTCACTTCAGAATTCAGGTAACACAAACCACAGTGCGCAAAGAGATATGACAGAAGTGTATCAGGGAACCAGTGCGCTGAAGCTGACTTCATGGAGTACCACGGGATTTCCTATAAGTGGTTTACCTGGTTGCGCATCAAACGGAGATGTTGTTGTAGTGACAATCCCTCCAAGTGTAACACCGGTTGGCGGAGTTCCGGATGCAGTGCGTCATGCTGCTTTAGAGGGCTATTATGAATACATTCCTTTTTCATCAGACCATGGTACTATTGAAACATGTCTGTTCAAATGGAATGGAGCTTCACGCGATACAATAGCTTATGGAATTTTCGATGCAACATTGATTATGGGGACATACACTCATTTTGTGATGAACCTGACTCCTTTAAATTCAGGCAATCCTGATACTTCACTGATCTGGGTTCAGTCAAGCCCGCGAAGCCCTATTGCAACAGGTTTCACAGGAAGCGTTCTGAGGCTTGATTCAATTAAATACTCAGGTTACATTGGTATTGATGATCTTTCTCCTGTTGTAAAATCAATGCTTACCTATCCTGTTCCTGCTGTGAATGAGATCAATGTTAAAGTTGAATTATTTAGTCCTGTTGCAATGCATTATGAAATCATGGATGTTACAGGAAAGATAGTTGGCATGAACAGAATGGAAAGTAATACAGAGAAGATTGATATCAGCGCTCTTCCTGCAGGAAATTATCTCATCACTTTACGCGATGATGCAGACAAGAAATTATGCGGTGATAAATTTACGATCG
>JAPLDB010000135.1 GCA_026391975.1 Bacteroidota bacterium
ATTAGATATTAGATATGAGATATGAGATATGAGATATGAGATGTGAGATGTTAGATAGGAGATGTGATCCCGATAACTATCGGGAGTGAGATGTGAGATATGAGAGAAAAATTGTGATCGATGTAAAATTTTCATCATCCGGGTCGGGAATAAATGAAAGTCAGATTTAAGATTATGGAATATACCCGAAACTCCGAAGAATTGAAGCAAAATATTCTCCTATTTTTGCGCCCTCAAAAACTATCTGTGCAATAAACTGTTGCATCATTCGTTTTCCCGCCAGTATGCTAAAAAATACAAAACTGCTTTATTTCTTTTTTCTCTTTTCTCTTTATACACTTTCTTCTTCTGCCCAGCAAAAATTTACCATCAGCGGTTTTATAAAGGAGGCCAGTTCGGGTGAATCCTTGCTTGGAGCGAATTTTTATCTGAAAGAAACACTTCAGGGAACACAAACAAATCAATATGGGTTTTATTCACTCACAGTTCCTGCGGGTAAATACACTATTGTGTTTTCATATATCGGATTTGAAGAGCAGCGTTATGAAATTGATCTCAATAAAAACATTGAGAAGAACATTGATCTTGGCGCAAAAAGTATCGAGACTAAGGAAGTAACGGTGAGCGGTGAGCGCGAAGACAGGAATGTGGAAGGAATACAAATGGGGCGTGATAAGATCGAGATTGAACAATTGAAAAAACTGCCTGCTTTTATGGGAGAGGTAGATATTTTGAAATCAATTCAACTGCTGCCGGGAGTTCAAAGTGGCGGCGAGGGTAACACAGGATTTTATGTACGCGGGGGAAGTTTAGATCAGAATCTGATTCTTCTTGATGAAGCAACCGTTTACAATGCTTCACACATGTTTGGTTTCTTTTCAGTTTTTAATTCAGATGCAATACAAAATGCAACGCTTACCAAAGGTGGTATGCCTGCACAATATGGCGGAAGGCTTTCTTCAGTTCTTGACATACAGATGAAGGAGGGTAATAATAAAAGTTATCACATGGATGCGGGGATCGGTCCGGTGGCATCAAGGCTCACTTTTCAGGGACCGATAAAGAAAGACGTGAGTTCATTTATTGTGTCAGGCAGGAGGTCTTTCATTGATCTGTTTCTGGGAGAGCCGTTTGTTGATAAAAGCTCAAGGACTTATGGCAACAAATATTATTTCTACGATCTCAACCTGAAAGTGAACTACCGCATCAGTGATAAGGACCGTTTGTTTTTAAGTGGTTATTTCGGGCGTGATGTATTCAAGTTTAAAAGTCCGACCACTGACTTCAGTTTGAAAATCCCCTGGGGCAATGCAACAGCCACTGCACGATGGAACCACCTGTTCAACCAAAAACTGTTTGTCAATACTTCCCTCATCTTCACCAATTACGATTTTGCATTTGAAGGTGGGCAGGAAAGTTTTTCATTCAAACTATTTTCCGGGATAACCGATTATAATTTTAAATCAGATTTTACATGGTTGCCCGGTGTAAGGCATAACGTAAAATTCGGAGCCAATTATGTTTACCATGTATTTGTACCCAGCCATGCATCAGCAGAAAGCAACGATGTGAAATTCGACCTTGGAGATATCGTGCACCAGTATGCACATGATGCAGCGATCTATATCAATGATGAATTTGACCTGAGTGAAAAAGTAAAAATAAGCGGAGGTTTGCGCGGGACCTTTTTCCAGCAAGTAGGTCCGTTTGACAGATATCTGAAAGATCCGCTCACTGGAAGAACGAATGATACTGTCAGCTACGGATCAGGTGAGCCTGTTAAAACATTCTGGCACCTTGAACCTCGTGCGTCGATCCGGTATTCCATCAATCATACGTCATCTTTGAAAGCATCTTATACTCAGAACTATCAATACCTGCATCTCGCTTCTCTTTCTTCTCTTTCCTTACCAACAGATCTCTGGATACCAAGCAGTGACAGGGTGACGCCACAGTTTGCAACACAATATGCGCTCGGGTATTTCAAGAACTTCAAAGAAAATGTTTTTGAAACCTCTGTGGAAGTGTATTACAAAACGATGGAGCATCAGATAGAATATGAGCCCGGCTACACACCAGATGGTGGTATCAATGACAATGCAGACAACGGTTTCGTATTTGGGCGCGGATGGAGTTATGGCGCTGAATTCTTTGTCAAAAAAGCAAAAGGCAAATTCAGCGGATGGGTTGGATACACGCTTGCCTGGACGAAAAGAAAATTCCCTGATTTGAATCTCGGAGAAGAATATTTCGCAAAGCATGACAGGCGGCATGATGTCTCAGTTGTTTTAATGTATGATCTGGGAAAGAGGCTGACTTTTGGGGCCACATGGATATATGCAACAGGTGACCTGAACACTATGCCAAAAGCAGTATACTTTATTAACGGACAGATCACTTATGATTACGGGTCAAATATTTTCAATTACCGTATTCCTGCATATCACAGGATGGATGTATCTGTCACGTTGAAAAACAAACCGCATAAGAAGCTAAGAACAAGCTGGAACCTGAGTG
>JAPLDB010000144.1 GCA_026391975.1 Bacteroidota bacterium
AATGCGGTTACGGAAAAAATCAAATTTAATTATTACGCTCTCCTTTATATTGATTTTATGTACATTCAATAAGAGCAACGCCCAGGTGCAGTATGCGAATTGGGATGCCCTTGTAGGGAACCATTTAGCTCCTGGCCAAGCTGCAGGGTTGCTATCATATTTCTGGAGTGACGGCACTTCTCTTCATTTCGTCCAAGGCACCGCCACCCCCGGTACTATCTTAAGACCTGCAACATCAAATCTTCAATTTAACTTTGATGATTTAGCCTTGGCAGCAACCGGAAATCATTTTCTTCTTCCGTTGATTATACCGCCGGGAGTAACACTTGAAGGAGACTATGACCTATTATCTGAACCCACCCCGGATTTTTTTCAAACGAATCCAAATGGAACATTGTTTTATTCAAACAACTACAGGCATCAATATGATCTTACGTTAAGCTGCAATACAAATGGGATTAGTCCCCCTTCTCAAGTGTTCTTATTCGCATTAGCCCCTGCTTATACAACAGGTGGCGCCTCAAACTATTCCACAACTATCAGGAACATTCGGCTACACGGTTCAGCTGTAGATAATACTGATTACAACACCGGTTTCCCCGCTTCAAATGAAAAGTTGTTTTGCGGCGGAATTATTTTACCTGAAAATTGTTATCTCGGATGCTCAGTTTGCACTAATCCTTTTGGTTACAATTATTTGATTTCTCATTGCGAAGTTTCCGGTTTCAATGCTGCGGGTGTCTGGATTTCAAATCTGGTAGACGAAATCCAAATCGACCACACTTATGTGCATCACATAAGTCATAATGCCCAAGTGCCAAGCGGATATGAAATCTGGAGCAATTGTAAAGTGGATCAAACAATTTATGACATCCTTCTAAGCCATAACCTTAAAATCATTGACTGTATTTTTGATGATGGTAAGAACAGTTGGGATGCAACCGCTACGAGCGCATTTAACGTCGATTTTATAAATAATTCTGAAACTCAGTTTTCCGGTGGTATAAACAGACATAATAACACACCGACACATTTTCCGCATCCACCAACATCCTCAGGATGTCAGATATTTAAGGAATTATATGAAGAGTATCGTAACCGAGATAATCCGGTTAACAATTATTGTAAAAGCCAGTGTGAATCAGCCGATGTGATTTTTGGAATTGATGATTGTACACAGGGAAGTACTACAATCAGTAATTCCATTTTCAATAATAGCACAATCAGCATGCCCTACCCCGGAAGGTATGGGTTGAAAAAAATTAATCCATATCCTAATCTATTAACTCCCAATGGTAGCACCGTTTATGATTTAGCAGATAATTCTTCCTTACTTGCGCACAACGCAAATAATATTTTTCTGCTTCCATTAAGTCAAACAGATGCGGCCGGTTGGGATGTCAGTTCATTTTTACCTGCAAATTTTCTTGATGTCTTCGATTATCTCGGACAAAACGACGATTTTTTCTTCATATCCTCAAATGGATTTGTTAAACTTGGTAATGCAAACCCAAACTATTCGGATATTTTTACAAAAACCCCTTACGACTTTCCTGACGACCCACTTAACCCACACGCCCCCCACAATATTGTAGCGCTTTGCTGGACGCCATTAGATCTACAGTTAAGCAATGGTGCCACGAAAATAAAATGCTGGTACGATTCAGTTGACAACCTCTTTGTTATAGAATGGGATAATGTTTACACTGCTGCCAACAATGCTTTAATTACGGGTCAAATTATTTTTTATGGCGCAAATAATGCCGGCAATGCGGGATCTATTGGAATTAGATTGCAAGACCAGGACATGCCGGCGTCGTATAACACCTACCGTTTACTTGGAATAATAGGCGAATCCGGTAATTCGGGTTCCGTTCCCAAACTCCGAAATACATATTATAAACTCCCTGATGATCCCATCTGCACCTTTCATGATAATTATTGGAACCTAAGAATTCAAAATATTCCAACACCGGAAGCCTGGATAGCCAAGCCACCTGTTACTTATAAGGACATCATACAGAACAATACATTCGCTACTGCTCCAATTTCCGGTGCTGATAATTGCGATCAGCCAAGTGTTGACGCCGGCCATCCAAATGTTCGAAAAGGTTATGCGCAGATTTCCAATAACTACATTGGAGCTTGTCTCTGGCAAAGCACTTTTGACCAAAATGTTATACAATCCCAAAATAATACCATAGGATATAATCCCGGAACAGAAGTAAACACCGGTTGCCCTCAACCACCGGAGGCAAATCTGGATCTTGCGGATCTTGCAGGAAACTCCTTGCCTGTAACCTCAAATTATTCTCAGACTTCAGGTCATGTACGCACGCAACATGCAATTGCCGGAACTCCTTTTAAATTAAAACTGAGTGCGGGCCAATTAGGAAGTCAAAATCCGGCGTACATAGTTAGAACTAATCCATCTACCGGGGCAGTTGTGCAGGGTGCAGCAACCAATACTGTTTCGTGTAACAATAATTATAATGATGATAAACGTTATCTCAATGGCAACACTGCCGGTACACAGATAACATATAATGATGCAGGGCTTCATGGAATCGATGTCCTTGCCGTTGATGCCGGTGGCGCAGTTGGTTCAAAAAAATACTATACCTCCAAGTGGCAGCACATACCTGTAATTATTCCGTCAGTAAACCATCATTTAATTTTCAATATCAAAGACAGTTATAAAGAATTCCACCACCTGCTTGCTTATGGATGTTGCAGTACAGGAGTTTTTAAACAAGTAGAATTAAATGGAATACCGATCTGGAAGGAAGATATTGCTTTCGGAGGAGATGGATGGGAATTGGTTGATATTGATTTAACTCAACCAAATTCGGTTACTGGTAGTAATACTCCAATGCTTTCCTTAATTACAACCAATGGCACTCCAAATGTATTGTCGTTTAGCATTGTAATAGATCAAAACGCAATCATTGAAACCAATAAAGTAAAGGGTGTTCTGGTTTGGATTGATGACATATATCTTAAAAAGGCTGATACAGAAGACAATCTGATTACAGAAGGTGACATAGAAAAAACTCCTTTTACAACAGACCTTATTAATACCTATTCTTTGGAACATACCTGGTACAAGAGAATTGCTGCCACTTTTAATTGCTCACCTTTACTTTCTATCTCTGAGAATGGCAGTGGTATGCTTCCATTTTATCCTGATGGCGTACCAATTGAACCTGGTCGTGCAACCGTTGATTCCCGTGTAGGCGTCACAATGAGTGTTCGTAAATCCGGCGCACATTCATTAGTGCTTGTTCTGCCGGCACTGAGCCCGGTGGCTTGCACAACATATACTGTTCCTGCAAATGGCATCGCCGCTTCAGCAGCAACGCAGTTTGATTTTCGTGGATTGTTTGGATGCGATGCTTTTGGCAATTCTCTGAATGGTCCACTAATTGGAACAAACATTCAAATAACTCCGATTGCCTATACTTATGCAGATGTGTATCGTTGCAGCGGATTAACCATAGGTAATGGATCAACACAAACTGATGTTACAATGAATGGCTGCGTGATTTCAATGGATCCCAATGCGCAGATAATTGTTACTAAAAACGCCACACTCACCTTACACAGAAATGGAACTATAACTGGTAAACTTACCAGTCTGTTCGCTTGCTCTGATATGTGGCGGGGAATTATCGTACAACCCGGTGGAACTTTGGTGATAAATGATAGTGTTTCAATCAGTGATGCAATAACCGCGATCAGCTGTCAGGGTGATGGTATAACTGAGCCTGAATTGAAAATTAATGCAGGATTTGGATCTGGCGGTACGGAAGTAATATTTGATCATAACTACACAGGTATTGAGTTGCTTCAGGGCAACTACCAAAATTTTCATTGTTTTGCTACCAGCTTTTTATGTACCGGTGGTTTTCTCTCAAAAGCTCCTGCAAGAGGTGAAATTACTAATTCCCATTTCATTGCGAAGGATGCAGAAGGGATTATCATGGGTGCTTATGGTGTTGGCAATGGTCATGTATCAAATAAATTTGAAGATTCGCATTTCGGAATACAGGCGCTAAATAGCAGTCTTACTGTTTGGCATTCTGACTTTAAAAATATTAGCCTCAATGATGATTCATTTGAGCCTTCAGCCATTTTTGCTATGGCAGATATTCCCCATGCGTTAAATATAGGCGATGTTTATTCCGGAACAGCAAATAACTATCGCAATAGCTTTACCAATTGCAGCAAGGGGATTAATGTTTTGGGTAACGTGGAATCAAATATTATTAGAAATGATTTTTCTAACAATTTGCTAGACATCCTCCAATCCAATAACACCTTACAATCCATAACTATCCAGGAAAATAATTTCGACAGCGCCTTCAACAGCATTATGCTGTTTGACAATACAACGCAGCAAGCGATAACTGTTACCGGCAACAATTTAAAAAGCAGGCACGATGAAGCAGGCGTACCCGCCGGGAAACACGGCATTGGCATTTACTACGCTTACAACGCCAAACTAAACCTGAACGTAGATCAAAATGATTTATCCGATTTCCCCCTCGGCATACGGATCATTAATGCCGATAAGCTTTCCAATTCAATTTTTAATGTAACCCAAAACACCATCAATTTTAATTTTGATGAAAGCCGGCTTGGTGAAAACCTGTATCGCGGAATATTTATGAGTAACTCCTCAGGCGCTAAAGTGGCTGAGAATACTATTACCTGGAATAGTGAACTTATAAATCCTGCGGATATCAACAGCCATGCAGACCAAGTGCAGGGTATGCGCATGGAGAAAGTACAAACAAGCGATATAAAGGATAATATGGTTACTACGTGTGGAACGGGGATGTTTATGTATGATGATTGCAGCGGAATCTATTTTACATGCAATCATTTTCAGGATAATTACCCTGGCATTGAATTCAGCCAGACAACGTTGCCGCCTGCACAAGGTGGACTTTGTCAACCTGCTTTTAATACATGGAATGGAACATACAGCGCAGCGTTTCCGAAAAATATTGCATCTGGTATATGTAGTCCATTTCTCTACTATTACTCCGGGCCTACTCTAAATAATCCGGAACATCCATTGCCTGGCCCAACTATTATTAATCCTGTTAATATTGGTAATTGTGTTCCGTTAAACCCATGCACAAATAATCACAATGGAAATTTAATGGCAGATGATACAATAAAAAAAGATGAAGAACTTCAAAAAATTGTTGATCATCCTGCGCCAACTTCTCCTGACGATTTTGCTGCGGAAACAGAATACAAAAAGCAGGAATATGCATACAGCACCATGCAAGAAATTCCTGCTCTTGTAAACTCAGCAGATAGGGTTGACTTTATGGACTCAACCGGTCAGAATAACATTGGCAAGCTGAAAGAGGTAAAAGATTTAATGCTTGCCGGAGATTCAATGCAAGCGGCAACTAAAAATAATTTAATAGTTGATTCTAATCTCATTGAATCGAATAAGAAAACTGCCAATAATATCAACTTATCCACTGATACCCTTACTGCTTCCGATTCCATTGTTGCAAATGGGATTGCATATCAATTAGCCATACAGGGCGGAGAAGCAGTTTACTGGATGCGCGGCAAATTAAGGTTGGATATTGAAGATGTATTGCCGGCCATGCGGAAAGCAAAAATTGTGGGCGATGAGTCAAAACCTACTGTTCATGGTAAACTGTTCCCGATTCCTGCTACCGAGAGAGTAACTTTTAGTTACGAACATGCTGTAAACAGCAGGGTAAATATCATAGTTGCTGATGCCCTCGGGCAGGCATTGAAAAATTATTTTCTTAACAACAATACCATCGAATTTTCAGTAAGCTCTCTTGCTAATGGATTTTATTATGTAAAAGTTTGTGAGGACGGAATAGAAAAAGAAGAACATAAATTAACTGTTATTAGATGATATTCTATAAAGAGGTGCTGAGAAAATCAGCGCCTCTTTGCATTTGGAACCAATGAGGAATTTTATACTCTTTATTTTGACGCTATCACTCAATGCCTATTCACAGGATAGAAATTCCACGTGGTGTTTTGGAGATAGTTCAGGAATCGATTTTAGTTCCGGCAGTCCTGTCTTGTTTACTTCCGGTGTTAAAAGCAGGGGCAGTTGCATTTCGATGAGTGATTCTCTTGGGCATTTATTATTTAGCTCTTATACGCGGGCTACAATACCGGGCAATACAACACTCGTTAAAAACAGAGATGGTATTGTGATGCCAAATGGAGGCAATGTGGTTGGGGGCGGATGGTATCAGGAATTAGTTGCTATACCTATGCCTAACGACACCAACCAATACTACCTTTTTACAGTTGGTGTTACTAATTCATTTGGTTTATATTACTCTATTATAGACATGAGATTAGACAGCGGTCGAGGTGCAGTATCACAAAAGAATATCCAACTTCAGAACTATCAGGCAGATGATTGTGTTATGGCAATAAAGCATGGTAATGGAAGAGATTGGTGGATACTTTCCCGGAGATGGGATACTTCTAATAATGATTTTTATCAATATTTGATTTCTTCTTCAGGCATTAGTAATGTAATAATTCAGAATGTAGGTACGCCTTCAATAAACGGATTTTATCACTTCACTTTTTCTAAAGATGGCACCAAGATGGTTGCCACTACGGCAGCCGGGTTGATTGAACTATTTTACTTCGATAGATGCACAGGAATTATTATGTATGATCAAACCATAATTCAGGAGGCAACATCGAATTATCCATTTTATTTTTTTAGCGAATTTTCTCCAAGTGGCAGATATTTATATATAAGTTCTCAAACCGATGGCACCGTTTCTTATCTACTGCAATTTGATTTACAGGCACCCGATATTTTTAATTCTGCAGATACATTATGGACGTATGCCACAACAACTTATGCGATAGGTGCAGTAAAATTAGCATCCGACGATAAAATATATGTAGCCAGTTGCTGGTACGATGGAATTAATTTTCCTTATCCATATCCTGATACCATTTTCAACACAGTAAATAACAACCTCTCTGTGATCAATTACCCCGACAGCCCAGGTGTGGCCTGTGGGTTTACGCCTTTTAGTTTTAACCTTGGCGCAGGGCGGTGCTACTGGGGATTGCCAAATAATCCGGATTATGAGTTGGGGGCGGTGGTAAATAGTATGTGTGATACTGTAACGGGAGTACAAAGTAATAAGTACGAAGTATCAAGACAAGAACTACATGTGTTTTATCATCCTGGATGGCAAATCGCATTTATTAATGCGGAGGGATTAACAGGAAAAAAGTTTAACTTGCAGGTGTTTGATTTATTTGGAAGGGTAATTTATCATGATGAAGGCAGTTTGAATTCTGAATATTATACAAAGGATTTGAACTGCGATGGGTTTGCGAAGGGGATGTATATTGTGACCTTGCAGACAGGTCCCGTTGGCCAGGGAGAAAAATTAGTTAAGAGATTTATTAAACAATAACCTCAAAACACGTTCATGAAAAAAGAAACTCCCTCGTCTTCTGAATATCAGTAAACAAAATTCTGTCCTGTTTCATAAATGAAACTTCCTTCCGGTAATCAGCTATTAACTTCTCAATTACCGCCGAACTTTTCATCGGCCTTCTGAATTCCATTGCCTGGGCGGCATTCAGCAACTCAATAGACAATATTGTTTTGATGTTTTCCACAACACGGAAAACTTTTGTAGCCGCATTGGCTCCCATACTCACATGATCCTCCTGTCCGTTAGAAGAAGTGATCGAATCCACCGATGATGGAGTACACAGTTGTTTGTTCTGACTTACAATTCCTGCTGCGGTGTATTGAGGGATCATAAAGCCGCTGTTCAGTCCCGGGTCTGCAACAAGGAATGGTGGCAAACCACGCTGTCCTGAAATTAGTAAGTATGTCCTGCGTTCACTGATGCTCCCCAACTCAGCAAGCGCAATGGCAAGAAAATCCAGCGCAAGCGCAAGTGGCTGCCCGTGAAAATTCCCGCCGGAAATTATTTTGTCTTCGTCAGGAAAAACCGTTGGATTGTCGGTCACAGAATTGATCTCCGTTTCCATCACCATGGCTGCATAATGAATTGCATCGCGCGATGCACCATGTACCTGTGGAATGCAGCGAAATGAATATGGATCTTGTACATGTTCCTTTTTTCTCCTGATTAGCTGACTGCCTTTGAGTAATTCATTCATGTGCGCAGCAACTTCCTGCTGGCCATCATGGGCACGTATCTGATGAAGCAAAGGATCGAATGGCTCAATACGGCCGTCATAAGCATCCAGCGAGGTTGCGCCGATGATGTCAGCAAGCCGTGCCAGGTTAAAACTCTGCATCACACACCAAACGCCATAGGCGCTCATGAACTGTGTTCCATTCAGCAATGCCAATCCTTCCTTCGACTGTAACTGAATTGGTTTCCAGTTTATTTTTTTCAAAACTGCTTTCGATGATTGTTTTTCCCCCTCATAGAAAACCTCCCCCTCCCCGATCAATGGCAATGAAAGGTGTGCAAGCGGTGCCAAATCTCCCGATGCTCCCAAAGAGCCCTGCTGGTAAACGACAGGAAGTATGTCATGATTAAAAAAATCAATAAGCCGTTGCACTGTTTCTACCTGAACACCTGAATTTCCATAGCTGAGTCCCTGAATTTTCAGCAACAACATCAGCTTGACAATTTCCTTCGGCACTTCTTCTCCTGTGCCGCAGGCATGACTCATCACCAGGTTGCGCTGCAGTGTTCCGAGGTCATCATGCGAAATTGACTTGTTATATAGAGCTCCAAAGCCAGTGTTTATACCATATACCGGCGAGCCGAGGTTTTTTAATTTCTGATCCAGATACTTCCTGCATTTTGCAATTTTTGCTTTCGATTGAGCGGATAACTTCAGTTGCAATCCATCTGAAAAAATGTCCTGTATTGAATCAAAATCCAGGTGATCGTTAATTGTGAAGTAGGATGCCATGGTGTGCAATTATTTTAATAACTGTAGTACTGGTATTTTCAATATTCAAAACAAAGTAAAACCAATTCACCACATAGGCACATAGAACACATAGCCGGTCTTTTATAGGATTTCTATGTGACCTATGTACCAATGTGGTGCATTTATTAACTCTCAAACTATATCAACTTTATATATTTAAACACATAGATTCATAGAACACATAGCTGAACTTTTATTG